>JAUWXW010000128.1 GCA_030616195.1 Chloroflexota bacterium
AATGGGACTTTTCCTTACCGAAGAAGTGCCCAGCGGAATTTCTGCTGAAGAGGCCATCGCCCGAATCAGGGCTCAAAGAGGGCTGGTAGGTCTCCCTCATCCTTTCGACTACATGAGAGGGATAAACCAGAAACTTCGGTCGTTAGAGAGTCTTGTCGCGGACGTTGACGTTATCGAAGTGTTCAACTCTCGTGCCCTTCCGCTGGGCTTCTCTGGTGGAAAGGCCAAGCGCTTTGCTCAAAAGCACGGCCTGCTTTGCATTGCTGGTAGCGACGCTCACACAGCGTACGAGATTGGTCATGCCTATGTAGAAATGCCGGAATTCAACGGAAGCGACGAATTTCGCTTGGCTCTGGCGCAAGGCAACATCCATGGTCGTCGGAGCTGCCCTCTTGTTCATCTTGCCAGTACCTGGCACATCCTGACCAAAAGACTGAAGAGATTCCGGAGGTGACAATGTATCGCATTGGTTGGTTTTCCACCGGTCGAGGCAAGGGGTCTCGCGACCTGTTGACAGTGATCCAGGACAGCATACGAGAAGGCAAGATAGAAGCAAGTATTGACTTTGTCTTCAGCAACCGCGAGCCGGGTGAAGCGACGGGGAGCGATCTTTTTTTTGAACTCGTAGAAGGCTACCATATTCCCCTCGTTTGCTTCTCATCTGGGGAATTCCAACCTGAAATGAGAAGCGAATTCCTCCCGGAGTGGCGGCTGGAATATGATAGGGAAGTTATGGAACGGCTTGAGGGGTTTCATCCTGACCTGTGCGTACTTGCCGGCTACATGCTTATTGTGGGAAGCGAGATGTGTCAGAGGTACAAAATGATCAACCTTCACCCGGCGCCGCCAGGGGGGCCAACCGGCACCTGGAAGGAGGTGATCTGGAAATTGATGGAAAACAAGGCAGAGAGTACAGGAGCTATGATGCATCTAGTAACACCTGAATTGGATGAGGGGCCTCCAGTTACTTTCCTCACCTTCTCTATTAGAGGTGAGCCCTTCGATAGGTACTGGAAAGATACTGAGGGAATGTCTGTGGAACAGGTAAGAAGGGAGCAGGGGGAGGGTAACCCTCTATTCAAGCTTGTCCGCCAGCACGGCCTGGCCAGAGAATTCCCCTTGATCACTACCACCATCAAGGCCTTCACTGAGGGTAAGGTACGCATACAGCGAGGCAAAGTAGTTGATGCCCGGGGGAAAACTGTCAACGGCTATGATTTGACCGCGGAAATAGATGAAATTGTGCGGAGTAAGGCAGGGTGAGCTACTTCATTGACTTTGACTTGGAAGGCCCCCTGTCACCCCGTGATAATGCTGATTAGCTGATGAGGCTCTTTCCGTGAGTGTCAGTCGCCTGAGGCGACTGACCCGGTTGACCTGTCTCTACACCGTTGCATCCTTGAGACAGTCGCGTGCCTGAAGTGAAACGCAACTCCCCATTTCTCAAGGGAAGGGCGGGTTTCGCTGTGCTGCACCCGTCCTGCAAGTGGCCCCCTCCCCGGCTGAATTATGACACTAGCACCACATAAGCTGTGGGCAGCGGCTATGGAAAACGCCCTTCTTACTCGCTAGGTTTTGTCAGGATCTCGTCTATAATACCGTATTCCGCCGCTTGCTCAGGGTTGAGATAGAAGTCGCGGTCGGTATCTTGACTGATCTTCTCCACCGTCTGTCCGGTGTGCTTCGCCAGTACGTGGCGAATTATGTCCTGCAGGCGCATGATCTCCTTGGCGGCGATCTCTATGTCCGTCGCCTGACCTTGAGCACCGCCCAGCGCCTGATGCATATGGATAGTAGAATTGGGCAGGGCATAGCGTTTCCCCTTAGCCCCCGAGGCTAACAGAAGCGTACCCATGCTGGCTGCCATACCAACACAGATAGTAGATACATCAGGTTTGATGAGCTGTATGGTGTCATAGATAGCCAGACCAGAGCTAACTATACCACCACTGCAGTTAATGTAGAGGTTGATATCCTTGTCGGCGTCTTCCCGCTCCAGGTATAGGAGCTGGGCAACGATGAGGTTAGCTACCTGGTCATTAATGGGCATGCCCAGGAAGACGATGCGCTCTCTTAACAGCAGCGAGTATATGTCATAGGCGCGCTCGCCCCTGGCACTAGATTCAACCACCATGGGAATTATCGAACTCGGTAACATATCCATCCTCAACTCCTTTCTTAAGGGTCGGCGTCCATCCCCTTATGAAACTGTCTGACTGTCTGCCTCTCCTTCAGTACTATTGTTTTCGTCAGTGCGCTCTTCGGCGGCTTCTTCCGCGGTAGCACTCTCCACAACGGCATTGCCCGTGGCTATTTCTGTAAGGCGCTGCATTGTCTTCTGAAGCAGTAATCTATCCGAGGTCCAACGACGTGCCTGGGGTGTATCAAATACGGTTCGTAGCTCCTCTGCCTTATCATCAGCGGCTTTGGTAATATTCTCAATCTCAGCATCAATCTCTGCCGCACTTACCTCAATCTTCTCTTCTTCAGATACCTTACCGACAACGAGCGACTGGATTAGCTGCGTAGTGGCTTGAGGCTTAAGCTCTTCCCTTATCTCCTCTTCAGTTTTGCCAATGTTTCTGAGATACGCCTCCAAGCCCCCTTGCGTTCTGAGCATATTATCCCTCTCCGTGAGCATGCGGTCGGTTTCGCGCTCCACCAGAAGAGGCGGGAATTCCACCCTGGCCAGGCCAACCGCTGCCTCGATTACTTTTCCCTCAAACTCCCTCTTGGCCTGCTCTTCGGCCGCAGCTTTCACCCTGTCGGCAACCGCTTCTCGAAGGGCATCAAGGGTTTCCACATTATCGGCGACACTTTTGGCAAACTCATCGTTTAATTCAGGGAGGTTTTTCTCTTTGACCTCAGTCACCTTTACTTTGAAATTATACTCCTGGCCGGCAAGCTCCGACACCTCATAGTCGTCGGGGAAGGAGATGGCAAACTCCTTCTCTTGATTCTTCTCCATCCCCGCCACCTGTTCTGCAAAGCCTGGCAGGGGGAGCGGGGAGTTCTCGATTACAGGATACTGTTGGGCCGCATAGTTCAGGGGATCACCTTTCTCCGGGCGCTGTTCTATGTCAATTGTTGCCAGGTCTCCGTACTGCACCGGGCGCTCTGCCGGGACCCACACGGCATTCCGCTGACGAAGCTGCTCTATTGCATTATCGATTTGCTCCTCGGTGACTTCGACAGGTTCCGGGGCAAGTCTTATGCTGTGGTAATCTCCCAGCTCAACCTTGGGGCGAAGAGGGAAGGTCGCCTTAAACACCACCGGGTCCGTCTCAAGAATCTCTGCCTGGGGTTGAGCGATCACCTCCAGTTTCTGTTCTTCGGCAGCCTGATCGCAAAGTTGAGGTATGAGGTGTTCCAGAGCCTCCTCCTGTAGTCCCTCTGTACCAACATAGTTTTGCAATATAGCCCTGGGTACTTTCCCCTTGCGGAAGCCAGGTATATTGACCTTCTTCGCCAGCTCGTGGTAAGCCTCTTCCATCGATTTCTCCAATTCCGGTGGCTCAACCTCAATGTGAAACACTGCCTGGCCGTTTTCAAACTCCTGTGTCGTTATCTTCATCTCTCTATCCCATCTCCATAGTAATCTAGGATTCCTCTTGCACCGAAAGGTGTAGCTCCCTGAGTTGTTCCTCGGACACGTCAGAAGGGGCGTCGAACAGCGGGTCATAGGCACTTTGGGTCTTGGGGAAGGGTATTACCTCCCGGATGTTCTGCTCACCTGCCAGGAGCATTACCAGCCTGTCAATGCCAGGAGCAATGCCGCCGTGGGGAGGTGCGCCATATTCCAATGCCTCAAGGAGTTGGCCAAAACGACGTTCCATGTCCCTCTGACTATAGCCGAGCAATCGGAATACTTTCTCCTGTATCTCTCGATTATGAATTCGGATGCTCCCGCTGGAAAGCTCACAGCCATTGCAAACAATGTCATAGTGTCGGGCCCTCACCTTCTCCGGTGCGGTGTCCAACAGCGGCATATCTTCTTCCCTGGGAGCGGTAAAAGGATGATGCATGGGCTCCCAGCGCTTGGCATCTTCATTCCACTCCAGCAGCGGGTAGTCAAGGATGAAAACGAAGGCCAGGAGGTCCGGATCGATAAGCCCAAGCCGCTGCCCCATCTCCGTCCTTATTTGCCCCAGAGCCCTATTGACTACCTCAAGCTTGTCGGCAACGATCAGGAGGAGGTCCCCTCCCTTAGCCCCAAAGCGGCTGGCCATCTCCCCTATCTGCTCTGTAGTGAAGAACTTGGCAACAACGGAGAGTGCTGTGTCCGCAACCAGGTCGCCACTGTCCCCCTTTAAGGGCAGGGTGGCTAATCCCTTGGCGCCATGGGCTTTGGTCAGTTCCGTTAGCTCATCGAGCTGGCGTCGGGTGTAGCCGGCACAGCCGGGAGCACAGATACCCTTTACCTTTCCCCCTTCCTGCACCGCGGTGCGGAAAACGGCAAAGTCGGACCTGGCAGCGATGTCAGTCAAGTCGTGAAACTCCAAGCCGAAGCGAATGTCAGGTTTGTCACTCCCGTAGCGCTCCATTGTCTCCTCATAGGAGAAACGGGGGAAGGGCTCGATCACCCTCATGGAAGGTTTCACTGCTCCAACCAGGGAGGTGAACATCTCCTCGATCAGGTTTAGTATATCCTCTTCGTCCACGAAGCTCATTTCCAGGTCAAGCTGGGTGAACTCCGGCTGACGGTCAGCGCGCAGGTCCTCATCGCGGAAGCATCTGGCTATCTGGAAGTATTTCTCGAAGCCAGCCACCATCAGCAGTTGCTTAAGTTGTTGAGGTGACTGAGGAAGGGCGTAGAACTTGCCATGCTGGAGGCGGCTGGGTACCAGAAAGTCCCTTGCCCCCTCGGGGGTGCTCTTGATTAGAATAGGGGTCTCAATCTCGATAAATCCCCTGTCATCTAGAAAATCACGAAGGAACTTCACTACCCGGTGTCGAAGAATGATGTTCTCCTTCATTCGCTCTCGGCGCAAGTCCAGATAACGATACTTTAGCCTGAGGTTCTCCTCTACCTCGGTATCTTCATTAACATAAAAGGGAGGGTTCTTTGACGGATTCAGGATGCTGCAGTTTTCGGCCATCAATTCAATTTCCCCGGTGGATAGCTTTGGGTTCTCGGTGCCTGGTGGGCGGCGAGCAACCTTACCCTCAACCCTTATTACATACTCGTTGCGCAGCCCACTAGCTAATTCATGCAGCCGGGAATCCATCTCTGGATTAAATACCACTTGAACCAATCCATCTCTATCCCTGAGGTCAATGAATATCAGCCCGCCATGGTCCCTGCGTCGATGCACCCAGCCGGCAACAGTTACCGTCTTATCGATATGTTCCGAGGTGAGCTCTCCACAACTGTGAGTCCTGAGCAAGGTTTTCCCCTTTGGCACAAAAAGATTATAATAGAACGAACGGGGCTTTTCAATTGAGGTTTGCTATGGGGCACTGCTACAATAGCGTGGGGCAATCTGCAGTGATGGGAAATCGACACTTATGAGAGGGTATGAGTGAACCCAGGCAAGCAACTGCACGACCTGCAAGAGATTGACCTGGACTTGGAAAGCAAGGTGGAAAGGCTATCGCAGGTTGAGAGGCAGTTGAGCCATAATGAGGCATTAGCAAGGGCA
>JAUWXW010000218.1 GCA_030616195.1 Chloroflexota bacterium
CCCATCGTGTCGAGAGCTATTGAAGAGGGGGCGGCGAAGGCAGCCAACCCCAACATAAAGCTGACGGGAGACCAGTTCCTGGTGACTGGGGCTGACGGCTGCTACTCATACTATGAGATGACCGAGTCCCCAGAGTCATAACCTCCGGGTATGCGGTACCAGACTAATCACTAAGGGAGGGAAAGACCATGGCACGTGCACACGACGTAGTGGTGATCGGTGGAGGCCATAACGGGCTCATCGTCGCTGCCTACTTTGCCAAGGCGGGACTGGATGTCTGTGTCTGTGAGAGGTCGGACATTGTTGGCGGTAGCGCCGCCAGCAGGGAACTGACTCTGCCTGGATTTGTCCATGATCCCGGGGCCACAGTACACATGACCATGCAGGCCAATCCCATGGTCCACCGGGACGAGCTGGGGCTGGTGTCGAAGTATGGACTCAAGTACATAACGCCGGACCCGCAGCTTGCCATCGTCTTTCCGGATGACAGCGCACTGATCTTCTATCGAGACCTGGACAAGACATGTGAGTCCATAGCCCAGTTCTCGCAGCGAGACGCCGAGATATACCCCAAATTCGCCAAGGGCGCCGGGGAGCTGCTGAAGGCAGGAGGCGTAGCCACGTTTTCTCCCGCAGCGCCCTTTGGTCGCCTGATATCAATGATGGACCAGAGCGACATGGGCCGCGAGTACCTGAGGGTGATTCTGTCCAGCACCACGCACCTGGCTGCCGAGTGGTTTGAGAGTGAGCAAATGAGGATCGCCCTCAACAGGTGGGCCTCGGAGGTCATGTTCGCTCCCCAGGAGATCGGGACGGGCTACTACATGTTCGGGCTGCCTCACCTCCATGCCTGGGGAATCGCCTGGCCGGAAGGTGGATCCGGCGCTTTGACCGAGAAGCTGGCCGCTTGCATGAAGGACAACGGCGGCACTATCAGGGTGTCAAGCCCGGTGAAGGCTGTCAAGGTAGAGGGCGGTGAGGCCAAAGGAGTGATACTGGAGGACGGCGAGGAGATTCTGGCGAAAAGGGCTGTAGTCAACAACGCCAATGTGAAGCAACTCTTCCTTGATTTCTTGAAGACCGAAGACCTGCCTGATGGTTTCCAGGACAAGGTCAGGCATATCAAACACAGTCCCTTCTCCGCCATGAACCAGTCCATGGCCTTCAAGGAGGCTCCAAAATACAAGGCTGGCGGAGATGTCGACAAAGCTGTTATGGTCGAGTTGTCTCCAGGCACCATGGACGAGTTCCTGGCCTTGTTTGACCAGTACAAATATGGGGTTCCAAATACCACGATGCCTCTGTTGATCGTGGCTACCCATTGTGATCCTACCCGTGCTCCGGCAGGTAACCACACCGGCTATCTGTATCACTATGAGCCTTACAACTTGAAGCCGGGTGGTGCGGCCAGATGGGGTGAAGTCAAGCAGGAGATAGCTGACGGCATTCTGGAAACCGTGCGGAGGCACACGACGAATATGGGTCCGGAGAATATCCTGGGCAGGTACATAATGAGCCCCTTGGACCTGGAGAGGTACAACCCGGCCATGATACAGGGAGACGTTATGCAGATAGGCGTCTACCTGTCCCAATTCCTCACCAACAGGCCTCTCCCGGGTTGGGGTCAGTACAGGACACCTGTGAAGAAGCTCTACATGTGTGGCGCCAGCACTCACCCCGGAGGAGGGGTGTCCGGTGGCGGTAGGGCGGTCGTACAGGTGATGATGGAAGATATGGACATCGACTTTAAGAAGGTGATAGGCAGGCAGTAGTCATAGGTGGATCGGGTTGGGAACGAAAACAAATCGGAACGATTTCCTACGGTGGTGCTGATGAAAGACGGTGTAAAGGTGTACAACGAAGACGGGGAACCTATTGCCGTATTCTACTCAGTGAGACGTGAGGGTGACAAGCTGGTGGTGGATGGGAAGGCCCTGGATGTGATGCGGATGGATATGATCTTCACCTCGGACGAGATTTTCAAGGCCATTAGAATGGCGCTCTGCTGGAGCGTCATTTCTTTTGCTTCGCTCCTGCCGTATTTCGGCGTGAGGCGGCTATTCCGCAGGTCAGCGAAGCAGCCTTCAGAGTAGATTGGTAGTATTCCAGAAAGGCGACAACAGCCTTGGGGTGAACAAGAGTTCCTCAGGAGAGGAGGGAGGAATGGCTTTTAAGGAGTTCAGTCTGGACGGTCGGGTGGCTATCGTTACCGGCGCCGGTCGTGGCATTGGCAAGAGCATTGCCTTGACCCTGGCCGAGGCGGGAGCGGACATTGTGGCAGCGGCCAGGACGGAGAAAGAGATCAGTGAGGTGGCGGAAGAGGTCCGCCAGATGGGGAGGAAAGCCCTAGCCGTTCCCACTGATCTGACTAAAGCCGAAGACATCGAAAGGATGGTGGAGAAGACCATCCAGGAGTTTGGGAGGATTGACATACTGGTCAGCAACGCCGGTGCCGTACTGATCAAGCCCGTTGTACCTGCCCCTGGCCAGAGAGTGGTAGGAGCGGACGCCGCCACGGACCTCACTACCCCCATCAGCGAAGAAGAATGGCATCGGGTGATTGACCTCAACCTAACGGCGCTTTTCCTGTGTGCCAGAGCGGTAGGGCCGCACATGATTCAGCAGGGCAAAGGTAAGATCGTCAATATCACCTCGGGATATGCTGCGAAGGCAGCTCCTCATCGCGGGCCTTATGCCGCCAGTAAGGCGGCCGTGGCCATGTTCACCAGGACATTAGCCCTGGAGTGGGCTAGATATAACATAAATGTCAATGCAATTGGACCAGGTCTGATCCACACCGGTCAGTCGCAGGGGTTCTTTGAGGACGAGGACCTTCTACAGGCAGCCTTGAAGAGCTTGCCGCTTAGAAGGGTAGGCAATGCCAGGGATGTAGGTCTTCTGACCGTCTATTTGGCATCCGATGCTTCGGACAACATGACGGGGCAGAATATCTATATTGATCAGGGACTGTCTATTTCGTAGAGGTGCACGGCAACTCATGAGGAAGATTCTCGAAGAAAGTCCTCTTGAGGCTTAGGCTGGAAAGAGTACCTGGAGAAGAAACAACGGAGGCAAAGTGGCAGAAGGCATAAGGGATAAGGTTGCGATTATTGGGATGGGCTGCACCAAGTTCGGGGAACTGTGGGACAAAAGCCCTGAGGACCTAATGGTGGAATCGTTCAAGGAAGCCCTGGAGGACGCTGGAATTGAGAAGAAGGACATTCAAGCGGCCTGGCAGGGTGGTCCTGAGATGACCGAGATTAGCACGGGACACAGCGCTATATCATTGTCCACGACGCTGAAGCTGCCATTCATCGCCGTAACCAGGGTGGAGAACATGTGCGCCAGCGGCTCTGAGGCTCTGAGAGGGGCTGCTTATGCGGTAGCCTCGGGGGCCTATGATGTCTGTCTGGCACTGGGCATTGAGAAGCTCAAGGATACTGGCTATGGCGGCCTGCCAGAGTTTTCTCATGTGATAGCTGTGGGCACGAAGCTCAGGATTATTATGGGCAACACCACCACGCCCGGACTGTTTGCCATGATGGCCACCAAGTACTTTGCCCGCTATGGTCTTAGCCCAGATGAAGGCAAGGCCATGTTGGCCAAGATCGTAGTCAAGAGCCACTACAACGGCTCTCTCAATCCCAAGGCACATTTCCAGCGGGTAATAACCTTGGAACAAGTATTTCAGGCGCCCATTATTGC
>JAUWXW010000118.1 GCA_030616195.1 Chloroflexota bacterium
CGTTGAGATAAGGGAGTGGCTCAAGGAAGGCAACCTGAAGGCGGGGAGTGTGGAGGCCTTCAAAGGTCCCACACCCAACATTCCCTGCAAGGACGGAGATCTGTATGCCACTGCTTCAGCAGCCATGGGCGGCTGGGGCGATGTCCTGGAGAGGGACTATGGTCTTATCGAGAATGACGTCAAGTACAACCGGATTACGCCGTATACGGCCAAGACTGTTTACGGTGTAGTAGTCGATGAGAATGGCAAGGTGGAGGTAGCCAAGAGCGATGAGCTGAGGCAGCAGATGCGCAACGTGCGCCAGGAGAAGTCCGTCGACGCCAAGGAGTGGTGGAAGCAGGAAAGGGAGAAGGTGTTGCAGCAGGACTTCTCCGAAGATGTGTACAACATGTATGCCGATATCGTGAGATACGACAAGTTCCGGAATCAGTTCATGGGGATGTGGCAGTTGCCCCAGGACTACAGCCTACAAAGGAGAGAAGGGGGTTCATAGAGCAGAAGGGAGATACACGGTTTCCCAAGGAGAACCTGAAGCTTCTGGTCGAGGGCAAGCTCGACTGGGAGGAGCTAAAGGAGGCAATCCTCCCCCATCGTACATAGGAGGTGAGACAGGAGCTGCAGAGGATGAGCTGCCGGGTACTTGCTCTAGCCTTGCCATAGGTTGTTGAATATCTCCAGTCAATATTGCTCAGCAAAAAGGGCGAATATATCGATAGGATTGTGTCTGATAAGCTAGTTATTTTTGAACCAGCAAGTGAAAAACGCTGTAAATGAGGGAGGTTGAAAGATGACAGAGCCAACCATCGCAGAACTTTTCGACCTGAGTGGCAAGGGCGCTGTGGTGACCGGCGGTGCTATGGGCATCGGGCAAGGCATTGCCTTCCGTCTGGCAGAAGCCGGCGCCGGAGTGATGATCGCAGACATCAATCTGGAGGCAGCCAACCAGACCGTGGAGGAGATCAAGTCGGGAGGCGGCAAAGCGCAAGCCGCTTATGGCGATGTACGAAGTGCAGCCGATGCCAAGAAGGTGGCTAAGGCCACGGTAGAGGCCTTCGGCTCCCTCGACATTCTGGTCAACAATGCAGGCATTTACCCCTTGGTGCCCCTCATGCAGGTCACTGAAGAAGTGTGGGACAAGGTATTGGGCGTCAATCTCAAGGGGAGCTTCCTGTATGCTCAGGCAGCTGCCGAGGAGATGATCAAAGCTGGACACGGAGGAAAGATCATCAACATAGCTTCGATAGATGCTATGAAACCGCAAGAGATGGGGATACACTACAATGCCTCCAAGGGTGGCGTAGTAATGCTGACCAAGGCCCTGGCTCTAGAGCTTGCCCCCCACAAGATCCTGGTCAATACCGTAGCGCCAGGGGGCATCACAACGCCCGGCGTTGACATCGCCAACAAGGCCTTCAGCCAGGCTACCGGCATAGAACCTGAGGTACTGATGCAGGGCTTCGTTCAACGCATACCCTTACAGCACAGGGGAGAGCCTGACGACATCGCCAAGGTAGTGCTGTTTCTGGCCAGCACAGCCGCTGACTACGTGACCGGCAGCCTGTTGCTGGTAGATGGGGGATACCTGCTGTCATAGCTTGTGGTATGACAATGAGAAATTCGTAGCCGGGTGCCGCCCACAAGCGCTCAGCTTGTGGGTGATAAGGAACCACCTTGTGATATCGGAGGTGTGGTAAGGTGGGTGGAGTGACAGGAAACCCACTTCTCCTGATGGCCGAACAAGGCAAAGGCGGGATGATTGTCATCATCCCGCCTTTGATATTCATTGGTAGCAGGGGTTGGGTTTGAACCAACGACCTATAAGTGATTGGCCCGATTAGATATGCGCACCTCCGGTTCTGAATCTACCCCCTGTGTCGGCCCCGCAGAGCGGGGCCCTGCCACTTTTCTGCGGATCGAGCTCGAGTTCTCTCGGGGATTGAACAGTCATTTTCGGACCCCTGAGACAGAAGTCACAGACACAGTCTGGTCAGAAGTGTAGAGTATGGGGTTGTAGAATATCCGTGAGAAAGGTGATAACGTGGGCGAAAAAGTGATAAGGAGCGAAGAGGAGTGGCAGCAGCTACTTACACCAGCACAGTATAGCGTTACTCGAAAAAAGGGTACTGAACTACCTTGCAGTGGTGAGTATTACGGCTTCAAGGAAACAGGCGTCTATCGGTGTGTCTGCTGCGGTAATAATGTATTCCTTTCGGAGACTAAGTTCGATTCTGGGACAGGTTGGCCTAGCTTCTGGGACCCGATCTCCGAACAAAGCATTCAGACAGCCACCGACATTGGTTATGGCATGGTGAGGACCGAGGTGACGTGCAGTAGATGCGATGCGCATCTCGGACATGTCTTCGACGATGGTCCACCGCCAACGGGCAAGCGTTACTGCATCAATTCGGCAGCATTGAAGTTTGTCAAGGAATGAGGGCATTCCCAGAAACGAGTGGCGTCGCGGTCGGATCCACTTGGGAACAAGGGATGGAGTTCAGAGGGCCACAGGCGCTCTGTTAGAGCAATCGTTCAGAGGGAATCATATATGAGCCAACCAGAAAATCTCTACGGTTTAGTTCCACAAGCTGTCTCCTTCTTTCCATCGGGCCAAAAAACCATAACTAAGCAGTAATAGAAAGGGGCAACCCGGCGTTTGCCCCTTCACCCCCCTTGCGTCTCTTTCCTTGTTTTGGCTCATTCGGTCTTATCCTTCGCGGCTTCGGTTTCTTCCTTCTTAACGGCGGTCTTTCTCTTCCGTGCTTCCCCGAGAGCGCCCACGATTCCGCCCAGGTTCAGATACCAAACCAACGCCACCGGGAAGAGGAGGATGGGTATCGCCAGTACCAGGATCAGTACTACCTGCCATTCCATTTCGGTGCCTCCTTTACAACCGTTACTTGTTCAGCCTGCCTGAGCAACGCAGCCCCGCTCAGGACTTCTTTCTCGGGAGAGCGCCTCTGTGCCAGCTCTCCCGTCCTGTCGTCATACGCGGCTCCTCTCTCCCGGACCGCGTGCATGTCTTCATTGCGTATCAGGCTTTCTCACTTTCTCAGGCACACAGCAGCCACCCACACATACGATGTCCACACGGGGCGACATCTTAAGGTGTTGCAGCGCAGAAAGGAGGTCAAGAAGAGGACGACAGAGGCAAGAAGAAGCTATAATAGCACCGTCAGGGGGGTAGCGCTTCGGACTCTGAAGTGTCCGCTGTTTGCGGGGCCAAAATGCCCCACTTCGGCAGACGACATACACACCGCGCAAAGCAAAGAATAGGAGGTCAGCCATGACAGTCGAGATAAGGAAAAGTAACTGCTTTCAGTGCTGGCATTGGTGTCAGGTGCTGGTTCACATCGAAGATGGCCGGGTGCTCAGGGTGCTGCCGGACCGAGAGGAGAATCAAGACAATCAGATTTGTGTCAAGGCTGGCTCCGCCGTTGACTTCCATTATCACCCCAACCGTCTCAACCATCCTTTGAAGCGGGTGGGAAAGAGAGGGGAGGACAAATGGCAGCGCATAGGATGGGACCAGGCTATGGACGAAATAGCACGCAGCCTGGACGACATTAGGACAGAGTATGGCCCGGAGTCGGTGACCGCTCTGGGAGGGACGATACACACCCATGGCGACGCCATGGCCTGGAGGTGGTGCAACCTTTTCGGCACCCCCAATATGATATGGCAGGGCAAGAACTGTGGGGAGGCCCAAGTACTCTCGGATTGTGCTGTTCTGGGCTACCCCAGCATGGGTATCCCTATACCCGGCATGACCAAATGTGCCCTGATCTGGGGGAGCAACCCATCCGAATCCTCTCCTCCCAACAACCCCGGCATCACTTGCCCCTGGACATGGCTGAAATCGGCCAAAGATCTGGGGTGCAAAATCATAGTAGTGGACCCGAGACGCACCAAGACCGCGGAACTCGCAGACCTCTGGCTTCAGATAAGGCCGGGCACTGACGGCGCCCTCGGGCTGGGCATGCTGAACGTCATTATCAATGAAGAACTCTACGACAAGGAATTCGTCGACAAGTGGTGCCTTGGCTTTGAGCAAATCAAGGCACTGGTTCAGGAATACCCGCCGCAGCGCGTCGCCGAGATAACCTGGGTTCCCGAAGAGGATATCGTTCAGGCGGCACGTCTGTACGCCACACTCAAGCCAGCCACAATCGGTTGGGGAGTGGCCGATTGCCAGATAGGAGGAGGGGCAGTCAAGTCGGCGGTGCTCACCAAATCCATCCTGCGAGCCATCACCGGCTCCCTTGACGTCATGGGAGGCAACCTTACGGGCACTGCGCCACAGCGCCTGAACTGGGTGAAGAATATCATGTGGGACCGCCAGTTTGACCACCCGCTGCGAAAGAGGGACAACCTGGGTGCTGACCGCTGGCCGGTGGCTTCGGTAAAGGGCTACAAGCTCTACCGAGAGGCGATGGCAAATGTTTATCCAGACGGCTTTGGAGGGGCCCAATACCATATGTTCGTCAGCTCCCATGCTATCTGGAAAAGTATCCTTACCGAGAAGCCCTACCCCACGAAGGCGGTCATCATGCAGGGAAGCAATCCTCTGCTGGTGCTTGGCGATGCCAAGACCATCCATCAGGCACTGAAAAGTGACAACCTATCGCTTCACGTATCCATGGACTTTGTTATGACCCCGTCAAATATGCTTGCCGACTACGTGCTGCCAGCCACTGACTGGCTGGAGAGGCCGGAAGTGAAGGATTTCTGGGGGTTGATGGATATGGTAGGGGGGGCGAAGGCAGTGGTGGAGCCGCTATTTGAGCGCCACCACGACTACGACCTCTGGCGTGACCTGGGAAAGCGACTGGGGCAGGCGGAGTATTGGCCGGATACCCTTGAGGCTATGTATGACAAAATGCTGGAATCTGCGGGCACCACGTTTGAGGAACTGTGCTCCATGCCGGGGCGTGCCCTGCCAATTGTCGTCCCCGACGAGAAGAAGTATGAGAAAAAGGGCTTCGGTACTTTCTCTGGCAAGGTAGAACTCGTCCCCTCTATCCTCGAGAAATTGGGGTATGACCCCCTTCCCAGGTATGAGGAGCCGCCGCGCAGTCCCGTGAGAACTCCCGACCTCGCCGAGGAGTACCCCTTGATCCTCATCTCCGGCTCTCGCGTGATGAACTATTTTCACTCATGCTACCGTGACCAGGAGAAACTGCGGAAGCTTTATCCATACCCTCTCCTCCAGATACATCCCGATACGGCTGCTGAACTTGGGATAGACGACGGCGACTCAGTGTACATTGAGACGCTTGAAGGCAAGATAAAGCAGCGGGCTAGAGTCTGGGACGGCATCCACCCTCGAGTTGTCCACGCCGACGGCTTCTGGTGGTACCCCGAGCTGCCGGGCAAAGAACCATCTCTCTTCGGCGTGTGGGAATCGAACATCAACGCAATCACGCCTGGTGAAGAGGAATTCTTTGACTACGCCGGGAACAATGCGTTTCGAGGGCTCCTGTGCCGGGTTTACAAAGCTAAGGACTTCGTCTAGTCTCAGTGACTGTGAAGGCCGGGTGGCCGGGTGGCGCCCACAAGCGAGGCTTCGAGCTTGTGGGTGATCAAGTAGAACCTTCGTTTCTCCACGGTCTGGATGTCAGTGCAGGGCTGACCCGGATGTTGGCGGGTTCCGCGAACCCGCCCTACGCGGCTGGCCCAAAAGTGTCCGCTGACCATGCCCCATCATTCGCCCTGTTTTTGCTCACGTCGAGCGGGCGCCTCACATACAAGGCCATAAAACTCAGGCTTTCGGTCGTTGACAAAATCGACTTCATGCTCCCCTGGGACAATTACAAAACGCTTTCGGCGGGCTTCTGCCGGTTCTATCTCGGTATAAAGGATATCCTCCTTATTACGCTTGCCTTTTGCCAAAGATCGACCAAACCAATGAGCGATCTTACTGCGACCGGGGAACTT
>JAUWXW010000259.1 GCA_030616195.1 Chloroflexota bacterium
GGCATCGTCCCCCCAATGACAACTCCTTTCGACAGCAATGAAGAGCTGGATGAGGCCGCCTTACGGGCAGACGTTCGTTTCCTCATCGAAAAAGCCGGAGTACATGGCCTTGCTGTCGGCGGGAGCACTGGTGAGGGACACACTTTATCCACACAGGAACTGCGAAATTCGGTAGCAGCCGCCATCGAGGAAGCCCGCGGCCGAGTGCCCATTATCGCCGGAATCATCGTTGATAGCACTCGACTAGCAATCGAAAAGGGAAAGGCCGTTGCCGACTTAGATGTTGCCGCCTTACAAATAACGCCAGTACACTACCTGTTCAAACCCGATGATACGATGATGCAGAGGCACTTTGCTCAAATAGTCGAGAAGGTCGGCTTGCCTGTCATGATATATAATGTCGTACCGTGGAGCTATTGTTCCCCCAGTCTACTGACGAAAATCATCACTGAAACCGAAGGAGTCATAGGAGTTAAACAGAGTGCCGGTGACCTCAAGCTCCTGGCTGACCTTATTCTCAGCCTAGGTGACCGGGGCGTGATCATGTCTGCGGTTGTCGCCCTCCTCTATCCTTCCTTCTCTCTAGGGGCACATGGAGCCATAGCCGCTATCCTAACGGTAGTTCCCACTCTATGCGTCCAACTGTGGGAAGCGGTACAATCAGGCGACCACGTCAAGGCCCTAGACTTACACCAAAAACTGCTAATCATCTGGAATGCCATAAACGGGGATAATCTACCCGCAAATGTAAAGTGCGCCATGGAGATTCAAGGACGGAGCGCTGGTCAACCTCGTTCACCTATGGCAGCTAGCTCAGAAAAACAGAAAACAGCCATCCGTGAGGCATTAAGCCAGGCTGGTATCCAACTCGTCAAGTGAGCATAAACTGATTCAAGATTTGACAAACCGTCATTTTGTTCAACCTGGCTTGGTACAGTTACGACTTGATTATTTACCCAGATCTGGAACCCGCTGTACTATAGACGGTTGTCGGCCGGCTCTCCTGTTTGTTATACTACTCAGGATATCTAACTACTTCGCTTACAGGTACCCATGCCGGGTAAAAGTTATATCCTAGCCTTAGATCAGGGAACTACAGGAAGCACCGCTCTCCTCTTTGATGAAGAAGGTCAGGTGGTCTCCAAAGCCTACCGGAAAGTGCACCGGTTCTACCCTCAACCCGGCTGGGTAGAGCAGGACCCACATGAGCTTTTTCGTACATCTCTGACCGTAGCTCAGGAGGCCTTGCAGAAGGGAGGGGTAGCTGTCTCCCAGGTAAGAGGTGTAGGTATCACCAACCAACGGGAGACCACTGTGGTATGGGATCGCTACACCGGAGAGCCGGTGAGCAATGCCATAGTATGGCAGTGCCGACGTACAGCTCCGCTGTGCGAGGAGCTGAAACAAAAGGGCATGAGCCAGCCTATCAGGGATAAGACTGGGTTAATCATAGACGCCTACTTCTCCTCCACTAAGCTTCGCTGGATCTTGGATCACATCCCACGAGGGCAATATCGTGCCCAACAAGGGGAACTCCTCTTCGGAACGGTGGATAGCTGGCTTGTCTGGAATTTCACTGGTGGTGCCGTCCACATCACCGACTATAGCAACGCTTGCCGCACCATGTTGTTCAACATCCATACTCTTCAATGGGATAAGGAATTGCTTGCTGGGCTGGACATACCAGAGAATGTTCTTCCCCAGGTTATGCCCTCTAGTCAGGTTTACGGTGAGACTGCCAGTGGTCTTCTGGGGGATTTTCGGGTACCCATGGGCGCCGTGGCTGGAGATCAGCAGGCAGCCCTTTTCGGCCAAGCATGCTTTGCCCCAGGTATGGCCAAGAACACCTATGGGACAGGCTCTTTCATTCTACTTAACACCGGCAGCAGGCCAGTTCCCTCCCAGAGAGGTTTAGTCACAACCGTGGGCTGGGGACTGGCAGGTGAGGTGAGCTATGCCATGGAGGGGAGCATCTTTATCACTGGAGCCGCTGTCCAGTGGCTACGGGATGGCCTGGGCTTAATCGCAGAAGTTGCTGAAAGCGAGGTTCTGGCCCGCTCTGTCCCCGACAGTGGTGGGGTTTACTTCGTCCCAGCCTTTGTGGGTCTGGGAGCCCCTTACTGGGACATGTATGCTCGGGGCACTATCATCGGACTCACGCAGGGTACTACTAGAGCACACCTAGCGAGGGCTACTCTGGAGGCCATAGCATATCAGGCTCGGGACGTCGTTGAGGTTATGAATGCCGAAGCCAACCTCCAAATCCCACTGCTTCGAGTAGATGGTGGGGGCATCGCCAACTCCTTCCTGATGCAGTTCCAGGCAGATATCCTTGGGGTACCCATTCAACTGGCAGCAGTGGCTGAGACCACTGCCCTTGGAATCGCCTTCCTGGCAGGCCTAGCAGTAGGCATGTGGCGGGACACCACCGAGATCGCCCAAAGGTGGCGTGTAGCTGAGACCTATGAGCCGAGTATATCCACCGACCAGCAGGAGGTCCTCTACGCAGGATGGAAACGCGCGGTGGAACGCGCCCGCAGCTGGGCCACAAGCTAAGGTAACAATAAGCCAGAATGTTCAACGAGAGATGGAAGATAAAGGTCTTCGC
>JAUWXW010000113.1 GCA_030616195.1 Chloroflexota bacterium
CCTGACCTGCACCCCCATGAAGGCAGTAGGGGTGAGTTCATATTGCCGACACCGACGCGCTTTCGCTAGCCACGTTCATCCTCAAATGTAGCGCGACCCTTCAGGGTCGCTCCTCAGAGCTCGGGGCGAGGCTGAAGCCTCGCGCTACATGTCGTGTGTTGCCAGCGACGTAGACCTATTCTGTTAATGACGATAACAGCCGCGCCACGTTGACGGGCAAATGCCTCGAACGGGGCGGCACACGCGCTCGTGCTTGTTCGCATGGGAAATGGGAGGGACCTCTGGTATACTTTCCGTGGCAGATGACTTTTGACGAGATTCGCCAGCAGGCGATCGCTAAGTGGGAAGACCTCCAACAGAGGACTCGTATCCTCATCGGCACGGCTACCTGTGGCCGGGCAGCCGGTGCCATGGATGTGGTTGAGGCTTTCCAGAAACAGTTGGCAAGGCAAAAGGCCGATGCTATTGTCACCCAGGTTGGCTGCTTAGGGCTTTGCTACGCTGAGCCCCTGGTAGTCATTATCAAACCGGATGACTTCAGCGTTTGCTATGGAAATATAACCTCACAGCTTGTTCCCCGGCTTGTGGAGGGGTATGTCCTCGGTGATGACCCCTGCCTTGAAATCGCCCTGGGTACTTTCGAGATAGACGAGCAGGGGACTGCTTTTGTACCCGAGTTGCCAAGCTTTGAAAACCAATTGCGCCTGGTTTTGCGCCACTCTGGCTATATTGATCCCGAGGATATAAACCAGTACATCGCCAACGGTGGCTATAGCAGCCTGGCCAGAGCACTGGGGATGTCGCCGCAGGAGATAATCACCGAGATTGAGAAGTCTGGTCTGCGTGGGCGAGGGGGAGCAGGCTTTCCTACCGGCAGGAAGTGGGACTTATGCTATAACGCCCAGGAGCAGCCAAAATATGTCATCTGTAATGCTGATGAGGGTGACCCCGGCGCTTTTATGGATCGAGACGTTCTGGAGAGCGACCCGCACTCAGTGATAGAGGGGATGATCATAGCTGGTCATGCCATGAACACCCCCTACGGCTACATCTACGTTCGTGATGAGTACCCCCTGGCAATTAAGCGGTTTAAGATTGCTTTGGAGCAAGCAGAGGCCTTGGGGTTATTGGGAGACGATATTCTGGGCAGCGGTTTCAGCTTCAGGATTGATGTTGCCCAGGGGGCGGGAGCCTTTGTCTGTGGGGAGTCAAGTGCCTTGATGTATGCCATAGAAGGCAAACGAGGCATGCCCAGGGTGAGACCACCTCACTCGGTTGAGGCGGGTCTGTGGCAGAAGCCGACCCTGCTCAATAACGTGAAGACCTTTGCCAACGTTCCCCTGATTATCGATCATGGAGCAGACTGGTATGCCAGCATCGGCACCGAGGGGAGCAAGGGCACGGCAGTTTTTGCCCTGGCAGGCAAGATAGCTCACACCGGGCTGGTAGAGGTGCCTATGGGTACAACATTGCGCCAGCTTATTGAGGAGGTCGGGGGTGGGGTACCAAACGATAAGAAATTCAAGGCAGTGCAGATCGGCGGACCTTCTGGGGGATGCCTTCCCCAAAGCCTTATCGACACCCCGGTTGATTTTGACTCGCTCAGAGAGGCTGGCTCCATGATGGGTTCCGGGGGCATGATAGTTTTGGACGAGGACAATTGTATGGTCGATGCCGCTCTCTATTTCCTCGATTTTATTCAGCAAGAGTCCTGTGGCAAGTGCACCATGTGCCGTCTGGGAACCAAGCAGGTTCTGGATATGCTTTCAGACATCGTAAGTGGTAAGGGTAAGATAGAGGATCTGGACTTGCTTATCGAGCTGTGCGAGGATATCCAACAAGGATCGCTTTGTGGCTTGGGCAAAACAGCACCCAATCCCGTTCTGACTACTCTCCGCTATTTTCGCCACGAGTATGAAGCGCACATCGTCGATGGCCGCTGTCCGGCGCTGGTGTGCAAAGAGCTCATAGCTTACTACATCCTCCCTGACAAATGTGACAAGGGATGTGAGCATTGCGTACTTACCTGCCCTAGTGAAGCAATTAGCGGTGAGAAAGGGAAAACAAAGGTTATCGACCAGACCAAGTGTGTCAAGTGTGGGACCTGCGAGGAGGTTTGTCCTCCAGAGTATAATGCAGTAATAAGAGTCTCACCGCCCAGCCTTTTGCCGAAGTAAAAGAATCAGTGTGTCAGACCACATGAGTGCATCATTAGACTCATTATTCTATCCTACCTCGGTAGCCATTGCCGGGGCTTCTCCAGGCAAGCCGGGGCAATTATTCCTTGATAGCGTGCTCGCTTCTGACTTCAGGGGCAGTGTCTATCCCCTTAACCCCTGAGGTGGGGAGGTTTCGGGCTTAACAGCGTATGCCAACATCAAAGACATACCAGGCACGGTTGACTACGTCGTCTGCTGCATACCGGCTCCCGCAGTACCCCAACTGATCAGGGACTGTGCCGCCAAGGGAGTTAAGGCGGTTGCCATATTTACTGCTGGCTTCTCCGAAATCGGAACCGAAGAGGGCAAACAGCTAGAAGCGGAGCTCTCCCGTTTGGCCCGGGCCACTGGAGTGCGAATCATAGGCCCCAATTGTCTAGGGGTATATACTCCTCGGATAGGGTTGTCCTTTACTCGCGATTTCCCCAAGGAGAGCGGACAGGTGGCTCTTATCTGCCAGAGCGGTGGCAACTCCACCTATGCCATTCGAGCCGCAGCTTACAGGGGTGTTCGTTTTAGCAAGGCCATCTCCTACGGGAATGCCTGTGATGTTAATGAGTGCGAGCTGCTGGAGTACTTTGCCCAGGATGCCGAGACCGAGGTAGTCGCTGTCTATATTGAAGGGGTAAACGATGGCCGGCGCTTTTATCGGGCTCTGAGAGAATTGTCACGGGCAAAGCCGGTGGTGGTCCTCAAGGGCGGGTATACGCCAGCGGGGGCAGGGACGGCTGCCTCCCACACTGGTTCCTTGGCCGGGTCCGACCAGGTATGGGACAGTCTTCTACAGCAAACTGGAGCTATCCGTGTTTACAGCTTGGAGGAGCTGGTTGATATGATGGTCACCTTCTCACTTCTGCCTCGCCCGCAGGGAAGGAGGGTGGGTATATTGGGAGGTGGTGGTGGAGCCAGTGTCCTGGCTACTGATGATTGGACCAGCCATGGCTTTGTCCTGCCCCCGCTACCTCAAGTAGTGAGAGAGGAGATCAGGAGCCTCGTTACCACTGAGGCCGGATTGATTCTGGGCAATCCCGTCGACCTTTCCTCTTTTGCGTATAGCGAAGGCTTTTATAACCTGGTTATGAGACTGCTTACCTATGAAGGGTTTGCTGACCTTTCGGTGATTCATATCGGTTTTGGTCAGGCTGCATGGTTCTCCACGTCCGTTTTTGATGCCGAGATCGGCTTTTTCCGTGATGCTGTGGTAAGAATCCAGAGCGAGATAGATAAGCCGCTGGCAGTGGTGATTCAGTATCTTATCACAGGCTGGGACTGGCAAAAGGGCATAGAGGACTTACAGCGTGGCTGTGCTGAGGCAGGCCTACCTGTCTATTATTCCATGGCCAGCGCGGCTAAGGCTACCGACCGGCTGTTGCGCTACCACGAAAAACGGTCGGCGGCAACAAAGGACAAATGAGGAAATCGACATCAGACCAACGAGGTTATCTAATAGTCTTTCCTGTCATTGCGAGGAGCAGAGCGACGAAGCAATCCCAGGGCCGGGGTGGGGCGCATCGCTTGGCTAGTAATGAGGAAGGAGGGCCTGAACCCACGGATTGGGGTAAGTTTTGGTAAGCCCGGTGCCCGCAACTTCATGCACGCTTCGAGTCTAGACAGTGAATAAGAGCAACGCCCTAGAGCAGATCCTCAACCCTACCTCGGTAGCTATTGCCGGGGTCGCTGCTGCCCGCCCCGGGCAATTCAATACGGGCCAGTTGTTTCTAGATACCATACTGGAGTATGGGTTCCAGGGTAGAGTCTATCCTCTCAACCCCAAAGGTGGGGAGTTCTCAGGCTTAAAAGTATATGCCAGCGTAAAGGACGTCCCGGAGCCGGTGGACTATGTCATCTGCTGTATACGGGCTCCCCTCGTGCCTCAGTTGATCAATGATTGCGCCGCTAAAGGGGTAAAGGCGGTGTGCGTTTTTACCGCTGGCTTCTCTGAGATTGGAAGCGAAGAGGGTCGGGAGTTGGAAGCCGAAATCGGCCGTTTGGCTCAGGCTACTGGCGTGCGAATTATCGGCCCTAACTGTATGGGGATATATTCTCCCAAAGCGGGCCTATCCTTTGCTACCGACCTTCCCAAGGACAGTGGACGGGTGGCCCTTATCTGCCAAAGTGGCGGTAACACCCTCTACCTGGTCCGGGCTGCTGCCGAGCGGGGTGTTCGTTTCAGCAAGGTGGTCTCTTACGGAAATGCCTGTGACATTGACGAAAGCGACTTGCTGGAGTACTTTATCCAGGATACCGAAACCGAGATAGTGGCTGCTTACATTGAAGGGGTGAACGACGGTCGCCGGTTTCATAGCGTTCTGAAGGGGCTGTCGGCCGTAAAGCCCGTGGTGGTTCTTAAAGGCGGGTCTACCCGGGCTGGAAGGGGGGCGGCTGCTTCCCACACCGGCGCTCTAGCCGGGTCCGACCAGGTGTGGGAGAGTCTCCTGGAGCAGACTGGAGCAGTACGCGTTCACAGCCTGGATGAGCTGGTTGACATGATAGTCACATTCCGATACATGCCTGTTCCACAAGGAAGGAGAGTCGGTATCTTTGGAGTAGGTGGAGGGGCCACTGTCCTGGCTACTGATGAGTGCGCTGCTTCTGGCTTTGTCCTGCCACGGCTACCGCAGGAAATCCAACAGGAGTTGCTGAGTGCCGTCGGCAGCAATGCCGGAAACATTCTGGGCAATCCTCTGGACATTCCGCCTGTGTTGTCTAGCGATGAGAAATATCGTGAACTGTTGAGGAGAGTACTTTGCTGGGACGGGATAGACTTCCTGCTATACCAGGTACCGTTGCGGGGCGTTATGCTTAGCCTGTCTGTTGCTTGCCTTATATTTGACTCTCAGATGGGCAATATTATCAAGGTTAGTGGCGAGTCAATCAAACCGGTGGCGGTGGTAATGCATTATCTCACCTCCGCCGAGAGCTGGCAGGCGGCCTCAAACTACAAAAGGAAATGCTATGAGGCGGGGTTGCCGATCTATCATTCCACAGCCAGCGCGGCTAAGGCTATCGACCGCCTCCTGCGGTATCACCAGCGCCATGAGATTCTTCGCGGAGCCTGAGGTCGCCAGAGGGTCGCCTAAGGCGACACCGACCTCAGAATGACGGAAAGCAAAGGGCTCGCCGTGACAGACTAGCATTTGCGCTTGGGGATGGAAGTTGTTGAACCTAGTCGCGGGACCGCTCACTAGCTAAATCGCTCGCTGGCACTGCGCCGTCCCCTACTTCGACTCTCACTGTTGTCCCCTTGCCCACCTCGGATTGCACCGAAAAGCTACCCTTAAACAACTGCGCCCGCTCTTGCATCCCGACCAGCCCAAGCCTGCCCATGGCAGTGAAGTCGCCCAGCCTCTTGGGCAATTCAAACCCCTTGCCGTCATCGGCGACGCTTACCACCACTTTGTCTGGATCAAATTCTACAGTGATCACTGCTATGGCCGCTCTCTGAGAGGAGAAGTCCATCGCATGAGTTCTAAGGTTGCTTGATAAACAAAGTCGTAGTACAATGTCGCGGCAGCATAATTGTGGTTGCAAGAAAGAGGGAAATGCAAGCCATAAGCAGCAGAGTCGGGCATGGATTTCCTTTAGGATATATGTTTCTAGGCTGTCAAACAAAGCAGAAAGGGGGAAGAAATGAAACATAGGTGGAAGAAAGTGGTCTTATCCTGTCTTATGGTGTTAGCCCTGGTGGCTACACTCTGCCTCGGCTGTGAGGAGGAAGAAGAGGAAAAGACGACCATCGTCATAGGCAACATGACAGACCTGACAGGTGTAGCCGCCCCAGCTTTGGGGCCCATGACCTGGGCCCTGGAGGATGCGGCAGCCGAGATCAACGCTGGCCTTGCTCCTGGGCCAAAGCTCCCGGAAGGGGTGGAACTG
>JAUWXW010000257.1 GCA_030616195.1 Chloroflexota bacterium
GAGCCGCGGTAGGTGAGTTGTTAGATAAAGCTGGAGAGGAGCGTTTCCGTTCCAAATCAGCAAGATTCCGAGCCAAAGCAGCTGCCAACGAGCCGGATGAGGTGCTCTATGGAGGCATTATGAGAGGTCTGGGCTATGCCAAGAACAAGGGCCCTTTTGAGGAGCTAGCTCGACTACTGCCACTAAGTGCGTTGAAGCAATTTGCCACCCGAGGGGATACTGTGGAAATGCAGGCCCTGATGCTGGGCATAGCCGGATTGCTTCCGGCACAGCGCCTTGGGAACTATGGGAGTGAGCACCTGTCTGGCTGTAATGAACCGGAGGTGAAAAGGTTGCAGCAGGCATGGAGGTCCTTCGACGTCGGGGAGACGATGAGCGCCTTCGATTGGCGTTTCTTCAGGGTCAGGCCGGAGAACTTCCCGCCCCGCCGTATTGTTGCTGCCAGCTACCTGCTTTCCAGGCATGGGGGAGGCTTGCTGGGAGATATGTTGGCCACGGTAGGCCAGGCCTCTGTCGGCCGGGTTCAAAGGGAGCTGGAGCAAAGCCTCATGGTCCAGGTTGGGGGCTACTGGGCGTCTCATTATGATTTTGGAATTGAAGCCGGGTGGAACCCGAGTCTGATTGGGCAGGGTCGAGCCAGGGAGATCGTGGTGAACGTCGTCCTTCCTTTTCTCTTTGCCTGGGGGGAAAAGCTATCCCAGACCTGGCTTAAGGACCGGGCTATGCAGCTCTACCGAGACCATCCGCGGCTGGGGGAAAACTCGGTAACCAGGTATATGGAGAGGCAAATCTTCGGTGAAGACCAAGCCAAGGTGACTTCAGCCTGCCAGCAACAGGGGCTCATTCACCTCTATGAGGTGTTCTGCGTTGAGGGGAGGTGCTACGACTGCCCTTTAGGGTGAGGCGGTGTACCTCGGGTCATTGCCAGGCGTCCGGTGCGGGCGATCTCCTTGATACCGAAGGCGCGAAGGAGGTTGAACAGGGAGTTTACTTTTTCTTCGTCCCCGGTGACCTCAACAGTCAGGGATTCGGGGGCGACGTCCACAATGTTAGCTCTGAAGATGTCCACAATCTGCATGATCTCACTGCGGGTTTCGGGAGTACTCTTCACCTTGATCAATGCCAGTTCTCGGTCGACTGTGCTCTCCTCGGTGATATTGGACAGCTTGATCACATCGATAACCTTATCTAGCTGCTTCCTTACCTGCTCCACCATAGCCATATTACCACTGACCACAATGGTCATTCGGGATACCCCTTTTTGCTCAGTATGGCCCACAGCAATGCTGTCAATGTTGAAGCCGCGTCGCCGGAAAAGGCTGGCTACGCGATTGAGCACTCCAGGTCGGTCAGCTACCAGGGCAACTAGGGTATGTTTCATTTCGGTCATTAACGCTCACCTCCTGACTCTTCTGTGGGCCTGAGAGGCAATAGCCTAGAGATTGCTCACAGTAGAGGTCGGGCCGGGTACTACTATCTCCTTCTTCGGCTCCTCGATGATGTCAACCAAGGTTGTTCCTGGCGCCACCATGGGATACACATTCTCCTCAGGCTCAATTACGAAATCAATGAGGAAGGGCCCGTCATGTTCCATGGCCCGCTCGATGGCAGGGATTACCTCCCTCCTGTTCTTGACTCTCAACCCAGGAATACCGTAGGCTTCAGCAATCTTCAGAAAGTCGGGGCCCGATAGCGGTGTAGCCACATAGCGTCGCCCGTAGAAGAGGTCTTGCCACTGTCTCACCATGCCCAGATAGCCGTTATTCATGATGGCTATCTTGACGGCAGTCCTTTCCTGGGCTATGGTGCCCAATTCCTGCATCGTCATCTGGAAGCCTCCGTCGCCAGCTATGCACCACACCGTTTCCTCCGGGCAGCCGACCTTGGCTCCGAAGGCTGCCGGGAGCTCAAAGCCCATGGTTCCCAGGCCGCCGGAGGAAATGAGACTGTTGGGTTTCTTATAGCAGAAGTGTTGTGCTGACCACATCTGGTGCTGTCCCACTCCGGTGACAATTATGGCATCGCTGTCAGTAACTTCACAGATGCTGCGGATGACATACTGCGGCAGCAGGTCTTCCCCCGATCTAATATCCGTCGAGGGATGCTCCTGGCGCCACTGGTCCAACTGGCGAACCCAGTCGATATGGGTCTGAGCGGTGGTCTGCTTGTTGATCTCTCGGAGCACATTTTTAACGTCCCCCACGATAGGGACATCCACTCTTACGTTTTTGCCGATTTCGGCCGGGTCGATGTCAATATGGATCACACTGGCCAGGGGGGCAAAGCCGCTTACCATTGCGGTAGCCCGGTCATCGAACCTCATGCCGATAGAAATGATAAGGTCAGCGCTGCTTATGGCCATATTGGCATAAGCCATACCGTGCATTCCCAGCATACCCAGGCTGAGTACATGGTTCTCAGGAAAGGAGCTGATACCCAGTAGGGTGGTAACCACCGGTATCTGCGCTTTCTCTGCCAGTTCCTTGAGCTCGTCATAGGCCCTGGAGATGATTACACCCCTACCTGAAATAATGATCGGCCGTTCGGCCTGACCTATGAGTTGGACCGCCTTTTTTATCTGGGTAGGGTGCCCACGCACCACGGGCTTATATCCGGGAAGGTTGACCTTGGCGGGATACTGGAACTCGGCCTCCTCGGTGAG
>JAUWXW010000052.1 GCA_030616195.1 Chloroflexota bacterium
AGCCAGTAGGCGGTGCCAAAAGGCATCAATGGAAATGTAAACAGAAGTACAATCCCCAGAGCCAGCAGGAACCACTGCGTTTTGGTTCGCAGGATTGCCAGATCTGACTCATATTTGGTATTGAAAACTCCACCAGGCAGCATTACTAGATCCTCCGTATTATCTTTGTTCCAAAGAGACCGCTTGGCAAGATCATCAAGATGACTATCATAAGAAGAAAGGGTAGAAGCTCTCTAAATCCACTGATGTGCGGATCGATATAGGTACCAGCCAGGCTCTCTGCCAGGCCGACCATCAGCGCGCCGACAAAACCACCTGGTAATGAAGTCAGTCCGGCAAGTAATAACACCGGTAGGGCCCTCATCATGGCGAAGCCCCCGATGCTGGTATCTACAGCAAACATTGATCCCAAAAGTAGGCCGCCGATAGCGGCTGACATACAGCCAACGATCCAGGCATAGCTAAATATCCGCTTGACATTTATTCCTAAGCTTTGACTTATGAGATTGCTTTCGGAAACACATCTCATGATCAATCCAGTCTTGGTGTACCGGAAGTAAGCCACAAACACCAGGAACATGGCTACCCCAACGATAAAGGAAATCAGCAGCACCCAGGAGAAAGTAACACTTCCGATACTGACACTTCCCTCAGGAAATATCGGGATATCAGGCATGACCTGAGGTGTTCCTCCGAAAGCCAGAATGGCAAAACCGTGGATAACGGAGAATCCCAGCACCAGAGTCATTACGAAGGTCACCATCGGAGCCTCAGGCCGGCCAATCAAAGGTCTTATCAGGAAGCGGTCGATAAACAAGCCGAAGAGCACGGCAGCTATGAGGATTATTGGCAGGGCAGCCCAAAAATTCATGCCTACTGAGGCCATGAGCCACCACAGAAAATAGCAGAGGAACATCAGTATCCCACCGACGGCCAGGTTCATAACGCTGGTGGCCTTGGCTACCACTATGACGCCCAGGACAATAAGAGCATAAACTCCGCCCAGCAGTATTCCTTCGACAGCGGCTCTGAGAAAAGTATCCATTAGATACCAACTACTCCCGTCATGGCACTATCTGTCCTATTGAATGTTGACAGCGTCTCCGGGATGGACTGATACTACACCGCCTTCGGTTGAGGCGAAGATCTGCCTTAAATTCACCCCGATAGCAGCAAAGAACCTGGTGGTCTGCGGTGGTAGTACGCTCCCGGCGGCGTAGATAACCCTGGCCCGGTTAAGCCCGTGTTTATCTTTTAGAGGCCGGAATACTACCAGTCCAGCAATAGGGTGGAGTAACCTCTTGAATATGTTCATTTGGCCGCCGCTGCTGGACAGGTCGGCTCTGTCATACCCTAGGGACAGGCTGCGGTGGTATAGCGTCCTCTTTAGCCAGGTACCACTGCCCACATTCGTCTCAATTGCTGAAGCGATCTGGTCCCACACCGGCGAGGGATAAACCAGGATGTGGGGGGAAATCTCTCTGGAGTCTTCCGGGGCCGTCTCCGGTCTCTCGGTGAAGTTGAGCTTTTGACCGGTTACCAGGCAGGCAGCAAAGCCCAGGACCTGCTCAAAGAACCACCCCGGCGTGATGATAGACACATATTCATCGCTGTCATAAGCCGGGTTCGAAGCCAGGGCCGTTTCCAGGGAGGAAAGCAAAAACTGGTATGTGGCCGGTAATGCCTTGGGTAAACCATTGCTTCCCAAGGTATAGAGTATCATAGCCAGGTCATCGCCCTTGCCAACAGCTAAGTTCTGCTCAAAGTGACCCGGGTGGCTTTTCTCGTGCTCTTCGCCCAGCCTGATTACCTCAGCCAGGCTGACCAATATGGCGTCATCATAATGCCGCAGCCCCTTATCATTCCAGTAGACTATTCTCTGTAGCAAGGGGAGTTCGTCATTGATCTCCAGTAGCTTATCGACCTGCTCCTGGTCCTGGACCAACACAAGTTTCGACTGGGAGTCTTCCAGCACATATTTGGCTTCCTGGGGTGAGCTACCCGGGTTTAATCCTAGTGCTATGCCACCGGCTGACTGGACAGCTAGCTCAGACCAGAACCACTCCGGGTTATTGTCGCCCAGAATGGAGACCTTGTCTCCCGCTTCAAGCCCTACGCTGACTAGACCTAGAAAGATGGCCTTGACCTTTTCGTAGCACTCCTTCCAGGTATATTCTCTCCAGATACCGTATTCTTTCTTGCGCAGGGCAACCCGGGTATCACCCCACTGCCGGTAGTTGCGTAACAAGAGCTTGGGAAAGGTATTATCCATACTCCGCAGAATAGATTGCTCGTTTTCTCGGCGGTTATTCATAGGCTTTTCCGATGTAGCCAGTCTCTACGGCTTTCTCAGCGCAAGCCAGGCATAGCGTGTTCACCGAGGATGGGAGCAGTGGCCAGGTGCCAGTCATATTCTGCTTACGCTGTACATCTTCCTTCGCTCTGTGCCATTTTGTGCGAGGAATCATTTGAGTTGGGGTGGTCTTGTCATATATTTTACCCGGATGGTGAAGTCGGACCAGAGGTTCGCATCAGTCATGTTTATACGAAAGTTGGTGATGATGGTAGCATCTTTGGCTGGGACTTGTCAAGCGTTTGTTTGTACTCGTCCAGTAGATTAGTGACATCCCGCCTCCCTTCTTCGGTTTTCTTTGCAGAGGCATCTGGCGACTCAAAACGACTTGACTTTTTTGCGGGTGGGTTCTATAACAATAGCATCCGAAAGCTTGACGACTTGATCGAAGACGGTGAAGAAAGGGCAAACACTGGCAAATCACGGGTCGCAAAGTCGTAGGTCTAAGGCCGATAGGCTATGACGGTTGGACTGCTGCTGTCAGTGGAAGGTGGCAGCCCCTTTTTTCATATTGCGAAGCACCGCAGGCTCCCATCGTATCGACTCAGTGTAGCTTTTGAGGGAAAAAGTAAACCGGCGTGCTACGAAAGGCACCAGAGGTTGCACAGTGGTGAAGCGGGGATGAGTGCGGATTAGCTTTGAAAGGAGAGGTGGCATGGATTCCGAAAAGCGAGTGCAGATAATTGCCAGTGATGCTGGCGGCACCATGACCGACATGATGGTGGTCGACACAGAGGGGAATTTCACCATTGGCAAGGCGGCGACCACTCCTCGGGACCAATCTTTGGGGTTCTGGGAGTCACTGATTGACGCCTTCGAATATTGGGGTATTGATTTCCAGAAGCAGGCCAAAAGCATCCTTCCTGACGTTGAGGCTGCTGTTTACAGCGGCACGGCTATGATGAACGTGCTTCTAACTGAGACCGGCAGGAAGGTAGGGGTCATTACCCAGCAGGGGGACGAAGATGTTTTCCTGCATGAACGGAGTGCCCAGAACTGGGCTGGGTACCCTTATCAGGACCTTCTCCATCACGTGACTCACCACCACAACAGACCCCTGGTACATCGCAGGCTGGTGAAGGGGGTCACCGGTCGGATAGATATGTTTGCCATGGAGGCTATCCCTCTTTACGAGGATGAGGCCAGGAAGAGGATCGAGGAGCTCCTGGACGAGGAGGTAGACGCCATAGCCGTCTGTTTGTGGTTTTCCTACCTGAACCCGGCACACGAGCTGAGGGTGGCTGAGATAGCCAGCGAGGTGATGAAGGAACGGGGACGCCAGGTGCCGGTACACCTCTCTCACCAGCTTTGTCCCATCATGAGGGAGGTGGGCCGTCTCAACACGCTTGTCCTTCATGCTTACGCCGCTGAGCCGGGACGCGAGCAACTGTTCAAGATTGAGCAGAAGATCGGCGACAATGGTTACAAGTATCCTCTCCAGATAGTGCTGGCACATGGGGGGCTGACAAATATTCGCTACCCCAGGCTCCACGAGGCGACCTTCTCTGGGCCTATTGGCGGCTTGCTGGGAGTCCGGTATCTAGCCCAGGAGATGGGGATGGGGAACTGGGTCTGCTCTGACATGGGCGGCACCAGCTTTGATGTAGGCCTTATTATGGGTGGTGAGCCTGTGATGCAGCGAGAGGTGGTCATCAACCGGAGGATTTACAATATCCCCACTCTGGTCATGGACAGCATCGGCGCCGGCACCGGGATGTACCTCACCATTGACCCCATCACCAAACGAATCACCTTGGGGCCTGACAGCGCCGGGGCCGATCCAGGGCCGGTGTGCTATGACATGGGCAACGAGGCACCCACGGTGATGGACTGCTGCCTCATCATGGGCATCCTGAATCCAGACAATTACCTTGGGGGCAAGATCAAGCTGAAAAAGGATCTGGCGCTTAAGGCCATCAAGGAGAAATGTGCTGATGTCCTGGGCGTCGACCCCTACTATCTGGCAGAAGGGGTATACCGCCTCATCAACAGCTCCATGCGGGAGCACATCAGGTCAGTGCTCTATGCCCGGGGCTTCTCCCCGGCAGATTATCATCTTCTCTGCTACGGCGGAGCTGGCCCGATGCACGTCGCCGGCTACACGGAAGGCCTGCCTTTCAAGGGCGTGGCTACCATGCCCTGGGCGGCAGCCTTCTCGTCCTTCGGCTGCGCTGCTGTAGACATCACCCATCGCTACCAGAAGTCGACCGGGGTTATCCTCCCTTACGGAGCCGAGGATAGCTGGAAGTTGATGATGGGGCAGATGATGCTGAATACAGGCTGGGAGGAGCTGGAAAAACTGGCTCAGGCTGACTTCGGCGCCGAGGGCCTACCGTGGGAGGAGGCCAAGGTGCAGCAGATAGCCTATGTACGCTACGGCGGGCAGATGGAGGACCTGGAGGTGCCATCGCCGGTGTCCCGCATAAACAGCCCCCAGGATATGGACAAACTTATGGCCGCCTTTGAAGACCTGTATGAGAAGGTCTATGCTGGTGTGGCCAAGCACGAGCGGGCGGGGTTCCAGATCATGGAACTGGGGCTCACGGCTACCATCCCTAAGGTCAAACCCAAGCTCATCAAACGGCCGCTGGAAGGGAAGGAACCGTATCCACAAGCCTTGAAGGGCGAGAGAGAGGTATACATTGATGGGAAGTGGCAAAAGGCTACCCTCTATGACATGGACCAGCTCAGGCCGGGAAATGAGATTCAGGGGATAGCCGTGGTCGAGGCTCCCGCCACCACCTTCTTTATCCCGCCGGGGAGGTGGGCCAGGATGGATGAGTGGTCACTGCTGTGGCTGTCGTGACGGGCTCCCGGATTAAGAGCGGACACCACAAAGGAGGTCAGAATGAGTGAGCGCAAAGGAATAGGAGATGGCGGTAAGACGCTTGAACAGATGCTGGAAGAGGATAGGAGGCTGTATCAGGAGACGGGCTGCTACGCCGGCATCACCGAGCCTCACCTGTTGAGGGATGACCCTGTTAAGGCTGAGCTTTTCCATTCTCGGATAATGTCGGCCCTGATATCGGGGCGGGAGACCTGCAAGATGGTCTCCGGGTCTCCGTACGTCCGGGAGGTGGCGGAGCTGTGCATGGGCCTGTATACCCCTGAGGGGGACAACATTGCCCAGTCTACGGGCATCCAGATTCACATCCGGCTCATGGGTGACAATATCACCTGGATGATCGAGAACAACTATGAGGAGGACGTAGGGATAAACGATGGCGACATCTTCAGTGCCAATGACCCGGTGATAGCCGGCATTCATGCTCCCGACGTCTATGACATCCTACCCATTTTCTGGGAGGGAGAGCTGGTCGCCTGGGTATGCACAGTGATCATGGAGATGGATGTCGGCGCGGTCAGTCCGGGTTGCATGCCGCCGACGGCTGTAGAGCGGGGCGCCGACGGGCTGAAGTTCTGCTGTGAGAAAATAGGGTCTAACGACCAGTTGCGACGGGACTACGAGATCAAGATCGAGATCAGCCTGGATTTGGCGGACATGTTTCTCCTCGACCGGAAGGGGGCGATAGCGGCTGACATCCGGGTGCGTGAAGAGATCAAGAATATGATCCGTGAATTTGGCCTCGACTACTTCAAGAGGGGAATTAGGGAGCTGATAGAGGAGGAGCGACGCAGCCAGATCGCCCGCATACGGCAACGCACGGCGCCGGGACGCTACCGCGATGTTGTCCCTGTGGAGCTTTACGTGGCAAGTGCGCCCGTATCCTGGCTCCCGGCCAAGCGTGACGTCATACGGCTGGTGCCCATGCAGATGGATATCTTGCCGGAAGGGCGCCTGGTGCTGGATTTCGAGGGGGTAGGCGAGTGGGGGTGGCACTCCTTCAACCCCACTCCTAAGGCGCTGTGGGGCGGCCTGTCCATAGCCATAGTGCAGACGCTCTCCTACGACGGCCGCGGCAATCTGGGTTCTCTTCTCCCCTGCGACATAAAGGAGCCAGCGGTCGACTCCTTGTTCAACCCAAGTCAGGTCAAGAAGCTGGCTATGGGCAATCCATGGCCTTCAGTAATAGACGTATTCAGCCTGTGGGAGGGTATGCTGGGCTCTGCCTACTACGTGCGGGGCTTCAGGGAGGAAGTGTTTAACTATGTATCGTCATCCGGATGGCAGTTGGCCGGCTATGACCAGTATGGAAACAAGCGCCCGATTATGGCTGGATCCACGGGAAGCTTCGGCTCAGGTGCTACGGGGGTATGCGACGGGGTAGATTGCGGTGGGTGGATAGCCACGCCGGAGACCGACCTGGGCAACGTCGAAGTATGGGAGCTATTCGTTCCCCAAATGTACATGTCCAACCGGCTTGAACCCTACTCGGTAGGTTATGGCAGGTACCGCTCCGGCCTGTCGATACCACAAGTGGTGATGCTTCACAATATAAAGGAGGTTATTGCCAGCGGGGCTATCGGATGTGCTCACGACCGTATCATACCCAACATTGGCATGTTCGGCGGATACCCCGGAGGCAAGCGAAACACATTTCTCATTCGCTACCACAACTTGCCGGAACTGATCGAGAAGAGGCAACCAATAATACACAAGATAGGCCACCCTAAGGAGTTCAGGAACATGAAGGATGCCGAGATCCTCTACTTTGATCATATACCGCCAACGATTGAAGTCTACGACAAGGATGTTCTCGTTGTGGACAACAGCTCCGCCGGGGGACTGGGTGATCCCATTGAGAGGGAACCGGGGTTGGTAAAGGCTGACCTTGATAGCTGGCTGACCACCGAGGAGATAGCCAGAAACATCTACTGCGTACAGGCGAGTTACGATGAAAAGGCCAAGGAATGGAGGGTGGATGAGGCTGCCACGAAAAAGCTGCGCCAGGCAAAGCGAGAGGAGAGACTGGCGAGGGGCGTGCCGACGGAGGAGTGGTGGCAGAAGTCCCGCCACAGGTTGATGACGGGAGACCTCGATGACTTGCTGGTGGAGATGTACCACAGCAGTATGAAGATGAGCCAGGCCTTCACCCAGGAGTTCAGGGACTTCTGGGCGCTGCCTGATGATTTTACCCTGTGAGGTGAAGACATGTCATACAGTAAAGAAGATTTGAGAGACCTTTTTGACGGCAAGCTCCCCTGGGACAGGGTCAAGCGGATCATGAGCCAGCCGAAGGACGACGACCGGTTCGACAAGTACGTCGAGATACTTCAGGAGCGCGTCCCCTGGCCGGAGAGGATACTGCTGCCATTGGGCGAGCACCTGTATGTTGTCCAGAAGGGCGGGGAGCGAATTGTAAAGTGCGACTGCGGGCATGAGTTTGGTGACTACCGGCGGAACTGGAAGCTGAGCGCCCTCATCTTCGTCAGAGATGACACTAGCAAGCTGGAGGAGATATATCCCGGCATCAGGTGTCCCGACCCCAGCCTGTGCGAAGTGCGGGAGTATTACTGTCCGGGGTGCGCCAGCCTGCTCAAGGTGGAGAGTGTGCCTGTAGGGTACCCGGTCATCTTTGATTTCCTCCCCGACATAGACTCTTTCTACCGGGAGTGGTTGGGCAGGCCGCTTCCCCAGGAGAAGGAGTTCAAGGATATGTCCTACGAGGTTACCAGGGAGTGGGGACAGCGGTAAGATCGGCCTTATGGATAAGGTGTGGCTACAAGCAGTTTGCAGAGGGTTCGAGCTTACACCGGGGCCGTGATTTCTTGAGGTCAGAGGGAACCCATCCGTGGGTGTCAGTCGCCTCAGGCGACTGACCCTGTCAGACTAGGTGAAGGAAGTGATTCCTTCACACCTCACATAGAGCATCGACACACGTTGAAAGTTGGGCTTGACTTTTTGGCACCTGGCGCTTATAACTGAGGTGGGTTCAGGAACCGGGTAGATGACGGTGAAAAGGGCAAGCCCTGATAAATCAGGGGGCGAGAACTCATATGCCCGAGGCTGATAGGCTATGACGGCTTGACTGCCACCGAAACGGAAGGGTGGCGGTCTTTTTGTTTGAGGGTGAAGGGATGTTTGCCGTCCGCCACACGTACGCCGGAAACAGGAACTGTTGAAAGCCTGGTAAAAGGGACCTGCCGAGCTTGGCTAGATCGTAAGGAGGCCACAAATGGACCTTGAACTGACGTCCGAGCAACAGCAGTTGGAAGAGGAGATTTACACCTACCTGAAGGAAAACATACCCCCTGAGCTGGAGGAGGAGAGACTAACCGATATTGAAGGTGAAGGGCCGGTTTGCAGGGAATTCATAAGACAGCTTGGTAGGGACGGCTGGATGGGAATAGGCTGGCCCAAGGAGTATGGGGGGCAGGACCGCACCCCGATTGAGCAATATATCTTCTTCGATCTCGCCATGGGTTACTTCCGAATCGCTATCCCTGTGCTTACCCTCATGACGGTAGGGCCGACTTTGATGAAGGTGGGTAGCGAAGAGCAGAAGAAGAGGTTTTTGCCT
>JAUWXW010000098.1 GCA_030616195.1 Chloroflexota bacterium
GCTAAGGTCTGAGGAGAGGGTCTCCCTCCTCCAGCTAGCTCACCAGGCAGCTAACGTGCCAAGGTTTGAGAAGGCAGTATTCGATGGTAACATGGAGGAGGGGGTCGTGTTTGGTGGACAGGCTGTTGCCGGCATCAATGACATGCCTACCTGTAAGGAACTCATTGATCGAATAGTCGCTGAAGCTGATGAGGTATTGCAGGCAACAACAGCCCTTCAATCTTAGAGCCTGTACGAACTCCCTGGCAACGAAGTCCTTAGAGACATGATGGCTATGATGGGGTTGGGCTTGCTCAAGTCAAGGTAGGAGGACAAGCTGAAGCTTGCATTTCACAAGTCCAGGGTTATGCCAAGACAAAAGAAGCCCGAGGGGTTTTGAACCCCTCGGGCTTGCCTCTTCTTCGCTGAACCTTGTCCTACTGTAGAGACCGGGGCGTGATCCAGGGATCACCAGTGTCTTCCCAATCCTCCCCCGTTTGATTCCACTTAAATACCTTCATCTCTCGAAGAAGGCCATGGTAGCCCTCACGGAACTGCCAGGCTTCGCCGAACCCTTCAACGGTCAAGTTGGTGGCCAGAAATGCATCGCGTATGGCAGGTCCATCCAGGTTCTCAGCCCCTACTGCCTCTATTGCCCTCTTCAGGGCATCAGCCCCAAACACCCCCATCTGCCAGCCACTGAGGGGGCCCGAGCTCCTCAACCGGGAGGCATCGCCGGCGTGATATGTCTCGATAGATTCCCTGACCCCATCGATAAAGTCTATATCCGCGTCCCACCACGGCATCCAGTTAGCAAAATAACAGTCGTAGAGCTCATCTGCAGGCATAACAGCGGTTACCCCATCCCAAAAGCCCGGGAAGGAATTTGTCCCGCTGATGAAAGCCCCGGTATACCCTCTGTCCCTCGCCTCTTTTATGAAGGTGCTCGTCATGCTGCCAACCGTACTGAAGAATATGTAATCACTCTCTTTCAGCTTGCCAATCTCACCGGCCCAGGTTGCAGTTCCCATAGGGGCCTTCTCCAGTGACACGAAGTCGAACTTATCTGGGTACTCCTTTAACATTCTATCAATGCCATCCTGGTAGAAAATTGTGCTCGCCAGGACCCAGCCCTGGTGACCAATCTTAGGCGGGTCTTTAGGATTGGCGTCAGTACCGTAGTCCCACGTCTCCATAATCCACTGCAATATCGCTTCAAACTCATGTCCGTTGGACCCATAGCCACTAAAGGCCCACGGGTGGGCGGGCGAGCCTTCCTCGAGCGAAGAACCGATAACCGGCATCTCATCTGATCCAAAATCTTCCGCCAGGATTGACCTGTCGGTGGGACTTATGATACTCATCATAACTGCCCCCTGCCCCTTCAACCATATGTACCCCGGCTTGGTCCTGGAATAGTCCGTCCTCTGATCGTAGGTAATAAACTTGATTCTTGCCTCGCCGAATTCACCCTTCTCTTCAGCCAGCTTAAAGGCGTCCATGAAAGCGTCTATGGTGGGCTTCACGGCGAAACAGGCGGGTCCGGTAAAGTCGGTCAGGACTCCAATGACGATCTCCGGACCCTTCTCCTCCTCATCCTCACCACATCCAGCCAGTCCTGCCGAGCCCACCAACAGCACCCCAGCCAGAACCAGAGCCACCACCTTAGTCAATCTTCTACTCATCTCAGTTACCCCCTTTGCAAATTGACTCAACTCTTGTACCAGAGGCTACCACTACTGCGTCGGACTGTCAAGTCCCAAAACGACCCCGAAATTAGCGATTGGAATTCTCTAGGCATAGGGTAGGGGCTCTGTCCCCTACCAAGCGGGGCGGGTGACGGAGCACCCGCCTATGATAAGGGCGGCAATCGCTGATTTGAGGAAGCCCACCCCGATGCGTGGGTACAGGCTCAAAAGACCCACCTGTCTCAGGCAGCCGTCCAGTAGCGGCACGGTGCACTCGCCACGGCGAGTCGGTCAACAGAGTCGACTCTGGCGACCTTTGGAGACCGTGCCCCTACAGCTTCACCACGCCGCTGTGCCTTGAAGAGAGAGGGGCATCGTTTCATCCACCTTCTCTCCACCACTATCGAGCCTGGAAAGGCTCTCCTACAGACAGATTAGGGGAGACTTGAACTCACGGAATAGGGCAGGAAAGCAAGCCACCTAAATCAGGGGGCGTCAGTTACCCCTCACCTGGCGCAACCAGTTATCAAGCAAGGTTCGGCTACTGAGGATTTCCTGGGCAGCGGAAAAAGGATCGATCTCGCCTTTCTCCACTTTTTCCAGATAGAGGGCGAGTTGATCGTCCCTCTCAACTTGTTCTAAGACCTGCTTCGTGATCCTATGTTCAATAGTCCGAAGCAAGTCGGTCCTTCTCTGTTTAGACCGCTTCAAGGCGAGGTTGCCACTCTCCTCCAGGGCTTGACGGTGGCGTTCAATATACTGGTATAACTCCTCGGTTCCCACATCATTGACTGCCTGGGTAGCCATGACCGGCACTTGCCACCAGGATTGCTTGGGACTCTGGTGCACCATTCCCTCTAGCTCAGCCACCAGGTAATCCGCTCCAGGGCGATCAGCCTTGTTGACTACAAAGACATCGGCAATTTCCATTAGGCCAGCTTTCATGGTCTGGATGCTGTCACCGGCTTCGGGAACCAGAACCACTATGGTGGTATCCACAGCTTCCATGACGTCAATCTCGCCCTGCCCCACCCCCACCGTCTCCACGAAAACAATGTCCTTACCAGCAGCATCCAAAAGCTTTGTCACACTGGAAGCTGTCTTCGGCAGCCCTCCATGGCTGCCCCTGGTGGCCATACTGCGAATGAATACGCCTTCGTCCAGGTAGTGCTGCTGCATTCTTATCCGGTCCCCCAGTATGGCACCACCAGTGAAGGGACTGGTAGGGTCAACAGCCATTATTCCTACCTCTAATCCCTTCTCCCTGGCAATCGAGGTTAGCTTGCCTACCAGAGTGCTTTTGCCCCCTCCCGGCGGGCCGGTAACCCCCACACAAAAAGCCTTACCGGTATGAGGGTAAATTGTCCTCATTATTCCAGCCACCTCAGGGCTGTCTCTCTCCACCAAGGTAATAAGCCGGGCCAGGGACTGCTTATCACCGGCGAGCATCTTCTCCACCAAGTCCGTCATTCTTCCTTCCTTTCAGATCTTACTCCGCCGGCGCCAAAGCGGGGGTAGAGGTTGATACGAGGCGACTCCTTTTGCAATACCACTTCACTATTGATATTATAGTAAACAGCCAAGCTGTTTCAAATTCTCGGAATTCAACGTTCTACGAGCAGCAGGAATTTGCTCAACAAGGAGGGGCTCTATGGCCGGGAATGATGGAGACAAAATCCTTTCCGCCTCAGGGATTCCCATAAAGGACATCTATACCCCTGGGGACGTGAAAGATATCGACTATGACAAAGACATCGGTCTTCCAGGACAACCTCCATTTACACGGGGGGTCTACGCCAACATGTACCGAGGACAACTCTGGACGATAAGACGGTTAACTGGCTACAACACCCCGGAGGACACCAACAAACGCTACCGGGAAGAGTATGAGACTGGGCAGACGGGTTTCTCCATAGCCCCTGACATTTCCACCGCCGTCGGGATGGACCCTGACGACCCCAGAGTCTCCGCTGACGTTGGTCATTCTGGCGTCCCCATATACTCTGCCGAAGACATGGAGGCAGTCTTTGATGGCCTGCCCATTGAGAAATGTTCCACATTTCTGGCAGACAGGGTGGGCGGTATATTGACGCCCGCGTATTTCCTCATGGCTGAGAGGAGAGGCATACCCTTTGATCAGGTTAGAGGCACTACCGCCAACTGTCTCTGCACCTGGAGTTCCATGGATCTGCAGAACCAGCCACCACCCCAGGGGTTCCTGAGGTACGCTGTAGACCTTATTGAGTGGTGCAGCGAGAATGCAACTCGCTGGTACCCAATATCCTTTAATTCCTACAACCCACGGGACAACGGAATAAACGCCGTCCAAGAGATGGGCCTGCTCATGGCCACCGTCATTCAATACATTGAGGAAGAAAGGCGGCGAGGCAGGGTGCCTCTAGACCAGTTCGTCAGGCGGTTCGCCTTCAACATGGCGGTGCACAATGACTTCTTCGAGGAAATCGCCAAGTTGCGGGCGGCACGGCGCCTGTTGCATAGGATTGTCAGAGAAAGATATGGTATCGACGACCCAAGGTGCGGGCAGTTCCGCGTCCATGTTCAGAGCTCAGGCTCCACCCATACCCATCAGGAGCCGCTGAACAACCTCATTCGCATTGCCTACCAGGTGATGGCCGGTGTCCTGGGTGGAGCCCAGTCGATACACGCCAACGGATACGATGAAGCCGTCTGCCTACCTACAGAGGAAGCCATGCTGCTTGCCATCAGAACGGAACAAATAGTTGCTCTGGAGAGCAACGTAACCAATACTATAGACCCGCTGGGCGGCTCCTATTACGTTGAATCGCTGACAAATGAACTGGAAGAACGTGCCTGGGAATACGTACAGAGGATCGAGGATGCCGGCGGGATGGTGGAAGCTATCAAGTCGGGATGGATACACAAGGAGTACAAAGCGGCCATAATCGATTATGAACGCAAACTGACTTCCGATGAGCTTACGGTCGTCGGGGTGAACAAGTTCCGGCTGGAAAAGGAGCCTTATAAGGTACCGATTTTCAAACCAGATCCAAAATCCGGGGACATTCTAATCGAGAGGATCAGGCGGCTTCGGAAGGAAAGGGACAGCGGCAGAGTTGCTGAGGCTCTGCAAAAGCTGGAGGAAATTGTCCGCAGCGACCAGAATACCTTCCCCGCCATTATGGAAGCGGTAAAAGCTCACGCCACCCCCGGAGAGTTGGCCGAGATTCAGCTCAAGGTGTACGGACCATGGTGTTACCCGATATCAGGTTAGAAAAGGAGTAGGCGTTATGGACGAGGAGAAAGTCAAAATCCTAATGGCTAAGCCAGGTCTAGAGGGGCACTGGCGGGGCATGATTGCCGTCAGTAGCGCCTTACGAGACGCCGGGTTTGAGGTCATCTATGGCGGAAACATGCGGCCCCCAGAGATCGGCGCCACCGCTGTCCAGGAAGACGTCGACATAGTGGGGCTGAGCATTCTGTCATCAAACTATATGCGACTGGTCTCTGAGACCTTCAAGGAGCTAAAAGACCGCGGAAAAAGCGATGTATTAGTGCTGCTGGGTGGAATTATCTACGAGGAAGACTTCCCTGCTCTTAAGGAAATGGGGGTAGCCGGGATCTTTATTCCTGGGACACCCCTGGCGGATATCGTCCAATTCGTCCGCCAACTAACCTCTCAGACAGGCCAGAAAGTCAGCTAGTTACCACAGCCTGACTAGCTGGTCAATACTTTCCCACTGGCTTTACGAATCTGTATGGTAAGGAGACTGTCTGATGAACATTGGGGAACAGATCTTCTCAGCCTCGGGGATGCCCATTAAGGATATTTACACCCCTGATGACGTAAAAGATGTTGACTATGATAAAGATATTGGCCTTGCCGGCCAGCCCCCGTATACCCGGGGAGTTTACCCCACTATGTACCGAGGCCAATTGTGGACTATAAGACGGCTCAGCGGGTTTAACACCCCAGAGGAAACCAACAAGCTATACCGTGAGGAATACGAACTGGGCCAGACAGGCTTCTCTGTAGCTCCAGACGTTTCTACCGTAGTGGGCATGGATGCCGATGATCCCAGAGTGTCCGCTGACATCGGCCATGCCGGTGTGCCAATGTCTTCCCTCGAAGATGTGGAGGCAACTTTTGAGGGTCTCCCGGTGGAAAAAGTATCGACATATCTGGCAGACAGATGCGGTGCTGTGTCGACGGCCATGTATTTTGTTATGGCTCAGAAGAGAGGACTGGAAGTTAAGGAGCTGAGAGGCACCACAGCCAACGACATGCTCGCTTCGAGTGTGCCAAGCCTGGTCAATCAACCACCGCCGCACGCATATTTGAGATATGCCGTGGACTTCATCGAGTGGTGCAGCGAGCATGCCCCCAGATGGAATCCGGTTTCCTTTGACTCTTACAACGCTCGGGAGTGTGGCCTCAATGCCATCCAGGAGCTAGGCATGCTTATGGCCACAGCTATTCAATTGATTGAGGAAGAAAAGCGGCGAGGCAGGGTGCCTCTGGACCGGTTCGTCAGGCGCTTCTCCTTCAACACGGGCGTGCACAATGACTTCTTCGAGGAAATAGCCAAGTTACGGGCAGCTCGACGTATGTGGTACAAGATCATTACACAAAGATACGGTATCGAAGAGCCACGTTGCGCCCTGTTCCGTGTTCATGTTCAAAGCTCAGGCTCTACCCACACCACCCAGGAACCCCTCAATAACCTGATTCGCATCGCTTACCAGACTCTGGCTGGCGCTCTGGGTGGAGTTCAGTCAATACACGCCAACGGCTATGATGAGGGGATTTGTCTACCCACGGACCAGTCCATGCTGCTTTCCATCAGAACAGAGCAAATAGCCGCCCTAGAGACCAATGTGACCAACACCATAGACCC
>JAUWXW010000191.1 GCA_030616195.1 Chloroflexota bacterium
GTAACACTGGCCACAACGTCAAACTTGTCGGCATCTGAACAATCTGCTTCAACTAACCCTGTGGAGAACCGCCGGGGCAGGTCACCAAGCAGGCTTGATAATGAAAGGTCTTGTCGGGACAACGTTTGTATTATGCGGCAAGATGCCAGGAAGGCATCGTCAATGGGGTAGTAGTTCTCGGCCAGAAACATGTGGCCACTAAACTCCCCGGCCAGCAGGATGCCGTCTCGGACCATCCTGCGTTTGATGAGCGAGTGGCCAGTCTTGCCCAAGATGGGAATTCCACCGTGCGATTTCACGTCTTCCATAACATTTTGGGACGATTTCACATCCACCAGAATCTCCGCACCCGGGTGCCTCTCTAACAGGTCCCGACTAAGCAGAATGAGGATATGGTCGGCCACATACCTCTCACCGTGTTCATTTACAATTCCCAGCCTGTCTCCGTCCCCGTCATAGGCCAACCCTATGTCAGCTTTGACTTCGACGACTTTTTGCTGAAGGTCACGCATATTCTCGGGGTGCTCCGGATTCGGCATGTGATGCGGGAAAGTACCGTCTGATTCGCAATACAACTCGACGACATCGCAGCCAATTTGGCGCAGCAATGCCGGGGCGAATAGACCGGCAACGCCATTGCCGGCATCGACCACCGCCTTTACTGGGCGTTCCACCCTTACCATCTGTCGAAGTCTGGCGAAGTACTCCTCTTTTGGGTCCCTCGAAGTAACGCTACCTATGCCGGTAATGAAAGCACGCCTGTCTACCAAATCACGAATCCGCTGAATATCATCCTCTGCAATTGGATACGCCTTTGGCCCTGACAGCTTGAATCCATTTTGATCCCGCGGATTGTGGCTTCCGGTAACGTTGATGCCACCATCAAGCTGCCAATGAGCAACGGCAAAGTTGAGGACTGGCGTTGGCGTTAACCCGACGTCTAGAACGTCACAGCCCGTAGCTGCCAGACCCTGGCAAATCGCCGAGTGTAGCTCCGGCGATGAGGGCCGGTTGTCCTTTCCCGCGGCAATACGCAATTTCCCTTTGGCGGACTGCCTGAGGAACGTTCCGAAAGCTTGCCCTATCAGGTTCGCCACCTCTGCCGTCAGGTCTTCACCGATGACCCCGCGAATGTCATACATCCGAAACATGTAGGGGTTGATAACAGGCGTCCTTCTGTTATTCACTAACTCCCACCTTCACTACACGAGATTTGGCCAGCAGACGGCATTACCAGTGTACCATCAAAGCGTCATCGGTAGGCTCCCAGTCATACATAGCTGCTCCTCCTTCTGTTCTTGTTATCTCAGGGCGGCGCTGCTCTATCCCCGTGGATGGACTCCAACATCCATAATTGCTGGCCGAGCCCTTGCTGGCCCTCAAACGCACCCAGGCAAACAGACTACTTGCGAATTATAGCACACGAAGTACAGCTTGGATGCAAATTCAGGCGAGTGTGAAGCAGGACACGAGAAGCACGAAGTTTGAGGATAGCCTTAGGCTTGGTGTAGGTCGATGATTGTAAAGCAGGTTTTGAGAAGGGGTTTGCGTGCTAGGGGCAGGAGTGTGACCAGCGGCTAAATTGTGTGTAACTGGGAAAGACAGAGTTCCTTCAAGCAAGGCACAATTGCCTGCACCTACTCCGGGTGGGGAGCAATCTTCAATAATATCAGGCAGTCCTCTTCCATTCCCTCGTACGGGCATTTGTGACCAGTTATGACACACCACTGCCCGGCCTGGTAGTTACAAGCCTTTTCCTCTTTATTTCGGGTCTGCCTCAACCTGTTCCGCCGTTCCTCCATTTGGGTTAAACATATCACGTCAAGGTCAAAACTGAGTCAAGGAATGTTAAAGAAAGTCACGAGATTGTCACAAAAGGGGATAGAGACTTCGGAGAATGAGGAACGCAACAGGCCGTTGTCATCTTCAAAAAAAGTCGCCAAAATGCCCTTTGCGTAGCTGAGAAGACCCTTTTCTAGCTAAGCCCCAGGATTACTCGAAGATTTCTCCGCTGGTTCTCAATACCTATAACACCCCCTTGCTTGTCCAACGCGCTTCCCATTTGCTACCATAGCCTTGTCAGACCCTGCAAGTTTCTCTATCTCTCCTGAGCCCCTCCACGACTAGACAGTCATTATAAAGGGGACTGAATTAATCATACTGTGTCCAGCTCTTTGGCATACTCCATCACTGGAGAGAGGGGCAAGAAGCAAGACGCTTGAGGCAAGGAAAAGCTATAATAGCAACGTCGACCGGGCTGAGAAAAGTGTTGCCATCATGATTGCCCCACCTGTGAAGGAAAGAGGCCTTCAGGCGGGTCTTCCAACTACTGGACGTATGGGCGCTGCCCCCTTTGCTGGGCAGCCTGGCGCGGCGAATCAGGCAAACAAAAAGGGCTTGCTGAAGAATGGCCCCGAAGATTGAAGGGGAATTCAGGATTGGGCAGCCTCAATGCAAGTTGGGGAAGCTGCACTGGGGAGAAAAATAGGGAGGTGACCCATGTCATACCAGAGGATACTGCTGGAGAAAGCCAACAGTGTGACTATCCTAACCCTCAACAGGCCCGAGAAGCATAATGCCCTGGATGCGCTGTTCTTGCAGGAGTTCGGCCGGTGTATGGATGAACTCAATGGGGATGAGGATACCCGGGCTATCATTATCACCGGGGCCGGACGCTCCTTCTGCTCTGGCATCGACATTGCATCCCTGGCCCAGGCAGCACAGGAGCCAACTTCCATGGGTAAGGGCTGGATGAGCTTCAGTCAGCCTTTCGGGCCGCTTCAGGTCGTCCCCTCGGGTCTTCGCGGCTGCCACAAGCCCACCATTGCTGCTATCAACGGTTTCAGCTCTGGCGTAGGGATGGCTGTGGTATGTCTGTGCGACTACCGCATCGCCTCAGAGCAGGCTACCTTTGCACCAGGTTTCGTCAATCTGGGTCTGGCGGGGGAACTGGGGCTTACCTACCTTCTACCTCGCATCATAGCTATGCCTGTCGCCCTGGAGTTTATGAGCACCGGAGAGACCAGAGACGCCAGGTGGGCAGAGAGGTGTGGATTGGTGAGAGAGGTGGTGCCTGCCGGGGGCCTGATGGAGGCAGCCCAGAGGCTGGCCAGCAAGCTGGTGAAAATGCCACCCATTGCCTTGGACACGCTGAAGCAGTTGGTGAATCAAGGCCTGGAGGCCAGCTTTGATTTCCAGCTTCAGTCCGAGGCCCGCGCGGCGTCCTTGCTACTTCAGACTGAAGATTGCCAGGAAGCTATTCGTTCCTTTTTCGAGAAGAGGCCACCAGTTTTCAAGGGCAGGTAAACTGCTGGGTTGGAACGCCCCTCGGCTTAACCGCGGTAGGCAAATATGTCTGGCGTTACCGAGTTGTATTAGAACTCATGCCGGCTTGACGAAAAGCGACTTTACCTTGCGCCGCTAGCTACGCTGCTACTTGGAGGAAAGCTTGCGGACGCTGTTGGACTGGCATTTGGGACAGGATCTATCCCGGGGAGGCTCTTTCGGCTCCACCTTGACACTGTACTCAAAGCCACAGCGAAGACATCTCAACTGTTGTTCCATCTGTTTCATACCCCCAAAGGAATTCAAAATTCAAAAAGCAAAGCTCAAAATTGGATTCTTCGACCTTGAGCGAGCCAGGATTTCAAAATCTAAAAAGAAAAGTCCAAGGGCAGGCTGGATTTTTCGGTCGCCCCAGGTCTCCACAGGGTCGGTCGACAGAGTCGGTCAACAAAGTCGCCTCTGGCGACCTCTGGCGACCTAAGGCGACACCAACCTCAGAATGACAGGGCGGCGGACAGACCTGAAGGTCTGTCCCTACTTTCGTAGTGTTTCATACCTCCGCTGACTCGAGTTCCTCGTCCTCGCTGGCCTCTTTGGCTTCCTTTGCCAGCCTGTACTCGGCAAGCACCTTCTTGGTGTGCTCTATCTCCTGTGGCGTAACCTTCTGTCGCATCTCCTCCAGCCCGCGCATCACTTCGGCAAACCTGGCACCCTCAGCCGAGCTGATCCATTCCAGTTGCAGCCGCTCCGGCCGTATTCCCAGCTTCTCCAGGCGGTCCCACAGCTTATCGGCGCGACGCACTGTCCAGTGATTGGCGTCGATGTAGTGACAGTCGCCCAGGTGGCAGCCGGAAAG
>JAUWXW010000172.1 GCA_030616195.1 Chloroflexota bacterium
CCTCAAGGACCATATGAATGAGGTATATCCCTACCCGTTCGTTAAGAAGCCCGTGGAAACGCGGCGCGACATGCTCAGCGAGGTTGTAACAGAGGAGGTGATCTGGGACTGCACCACCTGCCGTGCCTGCCAGGAAGCATGCCCGATTTATATTGAGCACATTGACAAGATAGTGGATATGCGCCGCAATCTGGCCCTGGAAAGGGCTGAATTTCCCGAGTCTGCCCAGCAAGCACTGATGAGCCTGCAGTCTAGAGCACATCCCTGGAGAGGCACCACCGCAACAAGGACGGATTGGGCCAGCGACCTGGGGGTAAAAATCCTGGCAGAGGACTCAAATGTAGACATACTGTACTGGGTAGGCTGCACCGCAGCCCTGGAAGACAGGAATATGAAAGTCGCCCAGGCCACCGCCAGGATTATGCAGGCAGCCGGAATCAATTTCGGCATACTGGGGGTTGAGGAGAGCTGCTGTGGTGACCCGGCCCGCAGGATGGGTGATGAGTACCTGTTCCAAACCCTGTGCCAGAAGAACATTGAAATCATGAAGGCGTACAACGTTAAGAAGATTGTGACTGCCTGTCCCCACGGCTACAACATCTTTAAGAATGAGTACCCCCAGTTCGGCGGCAACTTCGAAGTTATTCACCATTCTGAGCTTATCTTCGATCTCATCACCCAAGGAAAGCTAAAGCTTAGAAACATAGACAGCCTGAAGATAGCTTATCACGACTCATGCTATCTGGGACGCCACAATGATATTTATCAGCCCCCCAGACAAGTCCTGGACTCCATCAAGGGAGTCAAGAGAGTGGAGTTGGCCCGGTCTGGGCCAAGAGGCTTCTGCTGCGGCGGCGGCGCCGGACACATGTGGATGGAGGAGCCCCCAGAGCAGCGTGTCAACGTAAGGCGGACTGAACAGGTGCTGGAAGCTAACGTACAATGTGTGGCCACAGCCTGCCCCTGGTGCCTGACGATGTTGGAAGATGGACTGAAGGCCAAGGAAGCAGAGGAGTCCGTAAAGGCTATGGACATCAGTGAGCTGGTAGTCCAGGCCCTCTCCTCTGACTAGAGCCTGGCACCGGGCGCAGATGCGGTTCTGGGAGCAGGGGGGGTTGGTACGCTGGAGTGCGGGATACGGGTACAGCCGCCAAAACTTGATAGGGGTTCCCGTATGGTGTATCATTATGACTGGTAGTGGTTGCCAAAGCTAGACTCCTGTCATCCATCCCAGAACTGGCATAGAAGCGGGGGAAAAGGTCACAAGCAAGAGGTTATAAGACATTACAACGCCGGTAACCCCATTCAGAGAAGCGGTAGACGCTGTAGCCGAGGCAGGCGGTGAGGCTCTTAAGCAATGCTATCAGTGTGGTCTATGCACTGGCACCTGCCCCTGGAATCTGGTTAGAAGTTTCCCCACCCGCAGGCTAATCCATCAGGCACAACTGGGTGTCGCCGACTTTGAAGGTGAAGACACCTGGATATGTGCTACCTGCCGCGCCTGTGTTGCCCGCTGTCCCCGTGGGGTAGCCATAATCGACATCATGAAGGCCCTGCGCGGCATAGTAGTGGAGATGGGAGCCGGCTATTGTCCCGATTCACTGCGGGTAACGCTGAAAAACATCGCCGGAACGGGCAACCCACTGGGAGAACCACCGGAGAGGAGAACGGACTGGGCGAAGGATCTTGATGTAAAGACCTTCGCCAAGGGTACCGAGGTCTTGTACTTCTCCTGCTGCATACCGGCTTACGACCCCAGCATCAAGAGGGTAGCGCGCGCTACAGCCAACATTCTCAAAAAGGCAGGGGTAGACTTTGGCATCTTAGGTCCCCGGGAAAGCTGCTGTGGCGAAAGCGTTCGCAAGGCAGGAAACGAGAGCCTCTTCCAAACCCTGGCACAGAGTAATGTCGCTGCTTTTGTAGAAAGTGGCGTCACCAAGATCGTAGTTAGTTCTCCCCACTGCTATCACACCTTCAAGAATGAATACCCTGATCTGGGAGGCAATTTCGAGGTGGTTCATCTCACTCAATACCTGGCGGAGCTTATCAGGGAGGGGAGACTAAAGCTGACCAAAGAACTGAACACCAAGGTTACCTATCACGATCCCTGTTACCTGGGACGCCACAACAATGTATACGATGAGCCAAGAGAGGTCCTAAGAAGCATCCCCGGCCTGGAACTGGTGGAGATGCCCGATTACGGTGAAAACAGCCTCTGCTGTGGTGGAGGCGGGGGAAGAATCTGGATGGAGACCAAGAAGGGGGAAAGGCTCTCTGACCTCAGGCTGGAGCAGGCTGTTGAGACAGGGGCCAGCATATTGGCTGCTGCCTGCCCCTACTGTATGCTCAATTTTGAGGATAGCATATTAACCACAGATAAGGGCGCTGTCATCCAGGTTAAGGACATCTCAGAGCTAGTTCAGGAAGCACTCTAGCCAGCGTGAAAGCTACTTTGAGAGAAGGAAGTTAGTAAAAGACAGCCATGGCCAGAATCGGAGTCTTCGTATGTCACTGCGGTACTAATATCGCCGGAACTGTGGACATCCCTACGGTACTTGAGGCAGCCAGGCAAATGCCAATGGTAACTCTTGCTGAGGAGAGCAAATACACTTGCAGTGATCCAGGGCAGGCTATCATTCGAGATGCTATTGTCGAGAATCGACTCAACCGCGTTGTCATCGCAGCTTGTTCACCACGGATGCACGAAAAGACCTTTCGCAGGGCTGTTGCTGCCGCCGGTCTAAACCCCTACCTCCTGGAGATAGCTAACGTGCGAGAGCATTGCAGTTGGGTGCACGGTGACGGAGCGAAGGCAGCCACTGAAAAGGCCATCGAGTTGATCAGGATGGCGGTGGTCAAGGTTGCCCGCCACGAAGAACTCTTCCCCAAGCAGTTGCCGATTACCAAGCGAACCCTGATCATTGGCGGCGGCATCTCTGGTATCCAGGCAGCCCTGGACGTTGCCGATGCCGGCCACGAGGTGGTTCTGCTGGAGCGTGAGCCTACCATCGGAGGACGCATGGCTCAACTGGACAAGACCTTCCCCACCCTCGATTGCTCCTCATGCATTCTGACTCCCAAAATGGTTGATGTTGCCCAGCACCCCAACATTACCCTTCGCACTTACGCCGAGGTAAAGGAGGTCAAGGGCTTTGTGGGCAATTTTGAGGTCAGCATCTTGCAGAAAGCGCGGAAGGTAGACCACGAGAAGTGCACTGGCTGCGGCACCTGCTGGCAAAAATGCCCCGAGATGGTAGATTCAGAGTTTGACCTGGGACTGGGCAAGCGCCCCGCGGTGTACATTCCTTTCCCCCAGGCAGTACCTCCCAAGCCAGTCATCGATACCGAGCACTGCCGCTATATAAAGTATCTCCAGTTTATGGAGGAGGGGCGGGAAGGCAAACCGCCACCCCAGTGCCGCATCTGTGAGAAGCTCTGTCCCACTAGCGCCATCGACTGGGAGCAAGAGGACGAAATCATCGAGGAGAAGTTTGGGGCCATTATCGTGGCTACCGGCTATAAGCCCTTCGACCCCAAGGTTTACACCGAATTGGGGAGCGACAGGTACCCCGATGTCATCACCGGCCTGGAGCTGGAGCGAATGATGAGTGCCTCCGGGCCTACTGGTGGGGAGGTTACTCGCCCCTCAAACGGTGCCCATCCCAAGGAAGTCGTCTTCCTGACCTGTATTGGCTCAAGGGATGAGCAGAGGGGACGAACCTACTGCAGCAAGGTCTGCTGCATGTACATAGCCAAGCACGCCATCATGTTCAAGGAACATGACCCAGAGGTACAATGCTATGTCTTCTATATGGATGTCCGGGCAGTGAGCAAAGACTACGAGGAATTCTACAAACGCGCCCAGGAGAGCGGCGCCACATATATACGGGGGAAAGTCTCCGCCATTCGCCAGGAAGATGACAAATTGATAGTGAGGGGTGAGGATACGCTGCTCGGCGAAATGATAGAGATTCCGGCTGACCTGGTGATACTGGCCATTGGCATGGAGCACAGCCCTGGGTCGGCCGACTTAGCCCAAGCCCTCAAACTTAGCTACGACACCAACGAGTTGTTCATCGAGGCGCACCCCAAGCTGCGTCCGGTAGAGACCATGAGCGACGGCGTATTCCTCGCTGGCGCTTGTGTCGGCCCCCGGGACATCCCGGAATCCGTCGCCTCGGGCAGCGCCGCTGCGGCCAAGGTGGCCGCCCTCTTCAGCCAGGACTTCCTCACCACCGACCCCATGGTATCTACCATTGACGCCATGAAATGCAGCGGCTGCCTGCTCTGTCAGGAGGTCTGTCCCTTCAATGCTATTGATACCCAGGTGCTCAGAGACGGTCGTACAGTAGCAGTGGTCAATGAAAGCCTGTGTAAGGGCTGCGGTTTGTGCGTGGCCGCGTGCCGCTTTGGAGCGGCTAACCTGCGAGGGTTTACCCAGCAGCAATTACTGGCTGAGGTGACATGTCTATGGCAGTAGACTTCGAACCCCGGATAGTTGGATTCCTGTGCAACTGGTGCAGCTACGCTGGCGCTGATATGGCGGGCACCAGCCGCATCA
>JAUWXW010000076.1 GCA_030616195.1 Chloroflexota bacterium
CCTACCACAACAGGGGCTCAGCCTCTGCCAGCATGCCAACCATCTCATCAGCCAGTCTTTCAGCATCAGCGCCATACTCCTGCAGCAGGCTCTCCTTGACCCATATACTAAACAGATAACGTACACAGCGGGGATCTTCCCTCTGAGCCAGCAGGAACTCTGGATGTTCACGGTTGACACAGATACAACCACGAGCCGGGTCATACCAGCTCCGGTACTGGAAATTGTCACCAGGGGGAGAATCAACCTCGATATGAGGGGCACGTGTGACAACCGGCTGCCGCGGAGCTATCGCCTTCTCCGGCAATAACCCAGGTCCAGCCGAGCCTCCGTTTCCCCTGCTGCCACGGGCAGGTGCCGCCCTTCTGGCAGAAGCCAGGAGAGGTGAACGCCAGGATAGGTCTGTCAATAACCCCCTATCGCGGTAGCGCAGGAACTTGTCTATCAGCTTACCCGCTTTGCCCAGAACAACCGCAAAGCGCCGCTCCCGCGAGTCGGCACTTATCCTGTCTATCAGTTCTATGGTCTCCGGCTCAATTCGACGCAGCACCCCGACAAATGCCTGGTAAACCTGGTCCTGCACCACTGCCGTCTTATCAGCAGTTAGCTTCAAAGAGTCACAGCGAATATAACCCTCCAGACGCCTGTCCAGCCAGGGAAGAATCTTGAAATCGTCCAGGTCGGTCAGAAGGCAAATGCGCGTGCCGCCACGTCCGTAGAGGCTTACGGTGGCATCTGCCATTTCCCACGGCAACACATGAAGCTCGACCGAGACCGGACCGAGTCGTCCCAGCGATTGGGTGATGGACATAGCCTTTATCCCCCGATACCTCTGGGGCGGTACCGGCTCGAACACATGATTATCTGTGATGGACATGGCATAGATGCCCTGCCTCAGGTCACTGGCAAACTCCCGCCCCAGGTACTGCTTCAAGCTTTCCTTGGCAAGTCTTCCCGCCATTTCTGGCAGAATATCCTCCAGATAGGCAACTGTGCCCCGCTCGAAATGAGTATGGCCAGCACACCGCCCCACCACTTCAGCCAGTCCTTTCCTCAGCCAGGGACGTTTAAGTACCAGACAACTGGAAGGAACACCATCGGCGGCTGTGGAAGCAAGGTGCAATTCCTGTGCCACCAGTGAAAAGGCAAGCAGCCCAATACCCTTCTCACCCCTCAATGCCATCTGTACCTTCTCAGAGTCACCGATATGCCGCAGAATTTGTTTCATCTTCTTCCTGCTCATACCAACGCCATTGTCTGTAACAATAACCCTCTTCAAGAGCTTGGCCCCAGGCTCACCGTCCCCATCTTCATAATGGAGTTGGATCGAGATGCGGCCCTCTTCAGAGGATGCCTGTTGTATGGCATCAGCCGAGTTTTCCACGAACTGCTTTATGGCTTCATGATAGCTACGGCAGACATTGGCTAGAACCTCAAAGACTCCCGGACCCGTTTCAAGCGATAGTCTGGCCACGATACACCTCCTTTACCTCCATGAGATTTGCAAAGATACAAGAGAGCAACTCTCTTGTATCATCTCTCCACCTTCCTGTTACAATTAAGACAGCGGCCATCCCAAACCTCGTCAGGCCTGCATTTCAACCGCGATCGCTTTTCTCCCCGCCTGCTTGCCAGCTTGTTGGCCGTCTGATCCACCGGTGAATCCGCCATCAGTTGGCGCAACTGCTTTTCTTCGTCGGTCACAGTCTCGCCCTGTTGGGCTGTCTCAGCTCTCCAAACACGCCCCTGCCAAACACAGGAGGTATCCCCCAGCGGCTCCGAGGTACGGCTCTTCCGCTCCCTCACAGCAGGCGAGATAGACTTCCGAGTCATCGCTTTGGTCTCCCCGGTCGAGCCTCTGCAGCCCACAACGGTAGTTGACTGGAGGTGACAATTTCATGCATTTGCTGAGGGGATATACCAAACACGGCGGCCAGACTGCGAACCGTCCTAAAGGACGGGACCACCTTCCCATTCTCTATGCGCGACAGAGTGGTCACCGTGATCCCGGCGCGCTGTGCTACCTCCCGCTGCGTTATCATAGTCTGCTGGCGTAGATCCCGCAGGCTCATGTCAATAATAATACCACACAATGTCAATAGCTACAACAGGCTCGCCTCATATAAATTCATCAGCGTGATTGTTGCCACTCAGCATTGTCTATCTGATACTGGAACCTGACAACGGCTCTGAGGGATTAAGGCATTCCTTTCGCCTCGTTTCGCACAATCTTCTTTGAGCGCTATGAGCTTCGTGTGGTATAGTTTTGTACAAAGAATTCCCCGCGCCAAGTCCATCCCTGGCAAATCAGGAGAAAGGAACCAGATGAACATCTTTGAAGCTCTCCTTAGACACTTCCAGGACATAGCCAATGCCTTTGAGGACGAGAAACTGGCCGCCACAGCCTTTCCTCATGCTACAGAGCAGGGCTTATCGAGAGAAGACATGCTGATGAGTTTCCTTGTCAGCCATCTTCCCCAGCACTGCCAGGCTATCAAGGGAGGCTACGTCTTTGACTCGTCGGGCAATGTTTCAAAGCAGATTGACCTTATGGTGACTGGAGACCTCAGTCTCGGGTTTAAGGAAGCGGAGAAGTCGTTCCACTGCCTGGAAGGCTGCTACAGTGCAATCTGCATAAGGAGTGAGCTCGACAGGAGCGCCTGCTTTGACTCCCTGGAAAACCTGGCTTCCGTCCCTCTCACGCCGGAGATCCCAGCCGGCCTCGGTTTTCTGTATGGTAAACGCGAAGGAGCGCAAAACCTGCCGATGAAAGTCATTTTTGCCTTCGAGGGCACAAGTGCTGAAGCTACACTGGCGCATGTTGAAGAATTTTATGCCGCCAACCAGGTCCCCCAAAGAGGCAGACCAAATCTCATAATTGTTAACAACCGCTACGGTATAGTGCGCACCGGAGAGCAGGGGGCAGTAACAACAGACGGTGTTGAGATCCCCGCCCACGCCTTCCATGCCTTTGGTTCCGCCGCCAACGAGCCATGTATAGGCGGCTACTCACTGATGTATCTATTGACGGAGATTCAAAGAGCGGTGGCCTCTGCCTCACAATCGGCGATTGACTTTGGTGAATATCTGGATCAGTTGCCCCTTTGACCCCAGCAGTATATGCCAGGCGATACTACGAGAAGAACCAAGTGGAGGAGGTCAGCCAAGCAGAGGAAAGGGCGGGAGCTCTCTCATCATAGGTAGTACTAAAAATGGGGGCATCCCATGGTGATTGATTACCATAGCCCAGTCTTGGGCCGGGCACTATGCCAGACGCTCCAGCTTTCGCTCCAGGTCCCGCTGCCTGATGGTCAGGGTCAGGTCGCCGCGGGTCTTCTCCAGAATACCTCGAGTAACATCCGTCGCTCTTCTCAAGCCATGGGTCAAGGCATCAGTGAAGTCCATAGCTACCAGGACGCTATAGATGTCATCCATATTGGACAGTATCTCCTCGCAACGAGAAAGGTCGCCACTTCTTATGGTATCCAGGAGGTAACGCCGCATTTCTCCCACTGCTTCAGCTAGCCCATGAAGATAGGCAGCATAGCCAACACCGAGCGCCTCAGGTTCAGGTAGCTTCTCGCTCAAGGCTAGTGCCAAAGTAATGCACCCTTCAGCGTACTCTTTCTGAGCATCATGAACAAACCCGCCGTTGAGCAGTTCACTATGCTCAGCAAGAACCTCAGCCGCCTCCATCAGAACCCCGTAGGCCGTGTCCAGCGAGGAACGGGTCTTGTCAAACTCACCGCGGTGGACGGCACGGATGGCAGCGGCACTATGACGAATTGCCTCCCTACAGAGCCTCAGGCTCTTCTCTCGGGCCGCATCCTTGGCAGCCAATTCCGATCGAATCCTCTGGGCAATTGCTTCCAGATTAGAGGTTGCTTTTTCCATTTTCACACTCCACCAACGAGAATTGCTCCAGTTTAGTTACCAGGTCCCGGGTTGCCCCTTCGATATCTTCTGTTCCCAAAACAGCGCTAATCACCGCCACACCATCGGCTCCTGCCTTCATTACCTCTTCTATGTTACTCTGATCGATGCCCCCAATAGCTATCAAAGGTAATGATACCTTTCCTTTGATCCGCCGCAGTGTGTCCGGTGCCACCAGCTCAAATCTTTCTTTTGACAAGGTGGGATACATTGAGCCTACCGCAACATAGTCAGCTCCTTCGGATTGAGCTCGCTCAGCCTGGGACACCGTTGTACAGGAGCAGCCAAGAAGCTTATCTACCGGCAGAAGCTTACGCGCCTGTGCCAGTGGCAGGTCATCTTGACCCAAGTGAAGCCCGTCAGCGCCAGCCGACAGAGCCACATCCAGATAATCATTGACGATAAACAACACCTCTTTCTCAGCGCAGATTTTCTTGAGCTTTTGAGCCATCTCCAGTAGCTCCGCCCTGCTATGCTGCTTGTCGCGCAACTGAATCGCCTTGATCCCTCCGCGAATCGCCTCGGCGGCCACCTCCACTTCGTCACGACCCCTCAGGCTCCGGGTATCCAGGATAAGATAGAGTCCGGCCAGCCGGGCCGACTTCTCTCGCCTCAGCAATTTGGACACAAGTCTATGCTCCAGCTCATAGACTTCAAAGCGGGAATGTTCGAGTTCTTCCGGCTTTACCTCAAGGGGGGTAGCTGAGAGTCTGGCAAACTCCTCCAGAACCCTGAGCGACTCCTGAACCCTTCTGGCGTTCGCCTTCACCAAAGCAGGAACGTCCTTATGGTGGGCCGCGCCGGGCGGTCTCAAGGAAACACCTACATCCTCTTTGGCCTTCCGAGCGGCCACGAGCTGCTGCTCCAGAGGATGCATATCTCTCACCAGCTTGTGACGCAGATTCTTCAGTTGCTGGGTGAGATCAGCGTCATCGAGAAGGAAGCGGGCTACATCCTCTAGGACCCTCAGTCCCTCTCCCAGGCGGTCGAGGTTGGCATCAATGACACGCAGCACTACACCTCAGTCAGCCCGGGCTGAAGATCCTTCACCGGCCCGGGCAACTCCCCCTCACGGGCAGCCTGAATCGTCTCCTGGACCTCAGAGGGTATCTCCATGCCCATTTCCTTGAACTTCTTTTCAGTCCACCGGCCGATATTGCGCGGGTCCTTGTAATAGTCCGGTCCAGCGCTATCGGGCGAGCCCGACTCCTCATGGATGGTGCTCAGCGACTTGTGATATGCAAAGCTGGAAAGGATACGAGTTAACTCCTGGCTGCCGCACGTGGGGCACACAGGAGACAGCGGTTCACCGATCTTCCTCACCAAGAAACTTGCCCTCCTGTGGCAAGAACTGCAACTGAACTCGTAAACGGGCATGATAGCCTACTCTTCAAAATCCGACGTCTCGGGGGACTCGGACTCCTGTGCCAGCATCTCGCTTTGTATCTTTTCCAATGGCTCCCCCCTTTCGAGCCTCTGCACCACCTCTCCGTATTCAGAATCCTTGGTCGACTCGTCTCCTTCCATCCTTCGTGACCACTCGACAAGGGCAGTCGGATCATTGGCCATCATTCGATTGACTAACTGGGTATCACCCAGAATATCGTCATAAACATCCTTGTCGGTCTTTAGACGAGCGAAGGTGGAGAAAAGCCGTGTCAGTTCCTTGCCCCCGCAGTAATGGCAAACAGCCTCCGGCGTCTGGGAGAAACCCCTTACAAACAATGATACTTTGCGACGGCAGCTATTGCACCGATATTCATAAACAGGCATATGCGGTCACCTCGTCTTGATCCCTATTTCCTCCTCAGAACAAGCTGAGCTGCGTTCCTTCCCGATGTAACCATTGCGGGCACGCCTTCACCGGGAAAGGTCCACTGACCAGCCTGGTAGAGGTTCTTGATGGGCGTCTTTTGACTCCTTCTCTTGCTGCCTGGAGCAGAATACCAGCCTGAGCTCGCCCCTCGACTGTTCAATGTAGACTGCTCAAAGGCTAAAGGACTGCTGATGTGCCTGCAAATCACGTGTTGCGAAAGCCTGGGAATAACCTTCTCCGCCGAGGCAATGAGCGCGTCAGCTATAGCCCCCTCCGCTGCCGCCCAGTCCTCGACGGTATCATAAGGCAACATAGCCGTCAACTGAACGGCGGTGGTACTATCCGGGGCCTGCGATGGCTCCAGAATTGAATGTATGTTGATGCTCACTGTGCACTTCGCCGGATCAGCACCAAAGAGTTCACCTATGTCATCGCTGGGATTGTAGATAATATTCGCCCCGTCGAATCCCATCGCTCTCAGATTCAAGCTCACTCCCAGGGAGACGACAAAAGCAGAGCTGGACAGCCGGGCCTTATTCAGATCCCTGGCAAAGCGGGGTTTTAGATGCTCCTCTCCTACCAGCTTGAGAAAGGTCTGTCTGGCATCCACATTAGATATAACGTGGCGCGCCTTGAGTTCACGCCCGTCGCTCAACTTCACACCCCCAGCCCGTCCATCTTCTATCAGGATACTGTCAACCATAGTATTCAGGGCCAGATCACCATCATACCTTTGCACTCCATCAGCCAAGACATCTGCCAAAGCTTGCGCCCCACCTCTGGGGTAATAGAAGTCTTCCGCAACGCCCAGGATCATCATTGGTAAGCGCGCCGCTACGCCCGGGTCAAAGTAAGAGAAGATAGAGAGGGCAATCGCCCTCAGCCCTGGATCCTCGAAGAATCCCTCAACTACCTGTTGCCACGACTTCCTTCCGTATCTCCTCATACTGCGATAACGGACAACGGAGGCGATCTTCAGCCATATACTCATCAACTCGGGAGACTTCCTGGACATCCTTTCGCTCTCAGAAGCGACTCTCCGGCACTCTGCTGTGAATCTGCGGATAGCTGGGGCCTCCATAGGGAACAGCTCTATCAGTTTCTCTCCCAGATCTTCCCCTGCGCTCATCCTGAAGTCGTAATCGCTACCGATCAATCTAATCGACGGCTTCATCTTGATGAAGTCGATATTATCTCTCAGCCCCAGTTCATCGAGTACCCCGTAGATGGCACCTCCCAACTCGCACCCCATCAGAAACCTGAGGCCCCGATCAAACGTATAACCCGCGTGCTCAAAAGAACTGCAATAACCTCCAGGCCTGGCGCTCTGTTCAATCACCAAAACGCTCCGTCCGTTCTTGGCCAGAATGGCGCCACAGGTCAGCCCAGCTATCCCTGCCCCAACGACCACAGCATCGTAACTATCTTTGATCTCTGCCATCAGCGCTTCCTCCCTTCAAACTACTCTTCCGATTTTAACACAAGCCAAATATGCAGTAAATAATTCCTGGAAACTGTTGGCCCGTGTGGATTCCAAGTGGGGTGGATTTCCCAGATAAACTGGCTTCAAGGAGGGCACAAGAACGATAATCAACAGATTGCCAGCGAAGCGAAGGTGCAGTGAAGCGACGTTCCCCACCTCGCCACGGCGAGTCGGTCGCCAGAGTCGCCTCGGGAGACCTTCGGAGACCCATCCCTGAGATTGCTTCGTCGCTGCGCTCCTCGCAATGACATGGGAAAGTGCCTCTCCGCGATGACATGGGAATTAGCGGGT
>JAUWXW010000156.1 GCA_030616195.1 Chloroflexota bacterium
GACGACCGCAACCTGTCCAGTCGAAGCCGAGCTGCTGGCTACACAGTTAATTGAGGGCCAGGAGGCTGATGGACACTTTGTAGGTGTCGGTGATGGGAGTGACGTCCAGACAACCGCCTACGCAGCCCTGGCTCTCATTAAGGCAGGGAAGGATAGGGCTGTTGTAAGTGCTTTGAACTACCTGGCCGGTTGCCAGCTAGCGAATGGTGGCTGGAATTATGATGGTGGAGAGAACACCGAGGTAACCTCCGAGGTATGCCAGGCGATCTGCGACTTTCTGGGACCGTGAGTAAAGATGGACGTCCCTTTTTGCCTCCTCGTCGAGGCATGAGCTGATGCTGATACTGTGGGGGGCGCGTAGCCCCCCACTTTACTAGGAGAGACATGGTAATGGCGAAGGAGAAGGACAGAAGTGCCCTGGCCCTGGCGCTCACCGCCGCCGGCCTGGGGACAACCGCCCTGGTGGTTGCGCTGACCAAGGAGGTCAAGGCGGAGGAGCTTCCCCCGGGTGTGGTGACTCTAGACGGGCCAATCAGGGAGGCCCTGGCAGCCCTCATCGTGGGGCAGGCGGACATCAAGGCTGCCCTGGAGGGGATTGGAACTACTCTTGGTAACATCCGCCTGGGCCAGCAGGAGGCCAACACAACCCTGGTGAGCATTAGGGAGGCCCTGACGGCGTTGGGGGCCGCCCCGCCGAAAGCGCAGATCCTGGAGCCCTTCAAGCAGGAGAGCAGGACACTAAAATCCAAAACTGCCTTCCCCATCGATGTGGTTGGTAAGGGCGTCGGCTCCCTGCTCTGGGCGGTGATCGATGTCAGCGACCCCGATACCACAGTGGGCTTCATTTTCGACAGCCTGACGTGGGAGTTCAACTACAACGACCTCCTCACCCAGGGGATCCAGCAGCCCCTCTTCCCGGGGGCCTGGCTCTCCAAGGCCGATGCCATCGCCGGGCACTACTGCATGGTCTTCTCAGCGGGGGACATCAAGGGGTTCGGCTTCAAGACCCGCTTCCAGGTGGTGGCCACCTTCAACGGCACAGGGACCGCTACCCTGCACAAGGCTAGCGGAGTGAGATGGGCGCAGATATGAGCTTCTTAGATAGAACACAGCTAGGCCGAACAGCAAAGGTCCTCAGGGGCAAGGGCTGCCCGGAGCCAAAGGGCAGTACTCATCAAATCAAGAAGACCTACGACAACCTCAAAAAGGGGCGAAAATGCTCGTCCGAGAAATAGGCCGTATCCTGATCTCGCTTGCCTTCCTGGCGCTCGCCTTCTTCCTCTTCCGCTGGGGCATCGAGGCCCCTGAGCCGGCCCAGGCGATGGGGTTCGGGAGTGTCGGGGGCACAATTATCGGCAGCCTGGGGACTTATTGGCTCAAGCCCTCCTGAAAGGCGGTCTAAATGGCGGAAGACAAGGCAAAGTGGCTAAGCCCCTACGACTTTGACAGGCTGCTGCGGGCCGCCCTGTCCACCAAGATCATTCCCGCTGCCAAGGCGGCCCTGTTCAACGAGGCTCTGCCGGCCGCCGAAGGCAACTGGCTGGCGACCGCCATTGCCCCAACCAACAGCCCCAGCTATCTCAGAATATACGTCTGTGTGAGCGTTACCGGCGTCCTGAGGGTGGCCAGGACGATCGCAGCCACGACCGTAACGGAGGATCTCAACGCCGGAAGCAACCTGGCAGCCAATGCCGCCTATATGTTCACGGTGCCCTGGAGGACAGGCGACAGCATCAACCTCAGGTATTCGGTAACCACGGGCACAATCAGAAGGCTTCTGGTCGATGAGATAGGAGCCGCTGAATAATGCCATATCCGCCTCAAGGCGTGGCCCGCTATATGGAGGTGGGCCTTAGCCAAATCTATACCCCCTTCTTCCCCAAGGTCGCCAGATACCACGGAAACCCTGTCTTGACCATAGGAGGAGCTGGGGCCTGGGATGACCAGACTGTCATCCATCCCTGTGTCCTATGGGACGATGTAGCCCACCTCTGGAAGATGTGGTACTGTGGCGCTCAGATTGTGCCTGCCCACCTGGAAGCCCTGGGCTATGCGACCTCGCCTGATGGGATTACCTGGACAAAAGATGCTGGGAATCCCATCCTGTCAATCACCTCAGGGACATGGGAAGGCCCAATCTATTTCGGCCACAACTTCATGGTTCGCAAGTTCGGCAACACCGACTACAGGCTGTGGTATGAGTCGGGGCTTGTTAATGACTTCAAAACGGGCTATGCCACCTCGACAGACGGCATCACTTGGGTAAAGCACCCGGGCAACCCAGTAATCGACGAAGAGCTGGACTTCTGTTCCGTCTTCCTCGACCCCGAAGGCAATTATCATATAATCGGCTCGCCCTTGCCACACTCACACTACAGGAGTGTTGACGGCATCTCCTGGGTAAAGATAGATGAAATAAACCTGGAGGCCTTCCTGCCTCACAAGCGAAACATCGTTGGAGACATCGCGGTCCTCTCCATGGGCGGCTACTACCTCTTAACAGGAGTTATAAGCGGCTGGTCTTACGTCACTGATATTATCATGTTTGCTTCTCCCGACCTGAAGCACTTCCAATACCTCGGGACACTGCTTGAAGACCCAGGCACCACAAACTACATGTTCCAGGAGTTTACGTTCTGCCTGGGGAGGGGGCAGGACTGGCGTGCCTATTTCCAGAGCAACGACGGTGCTGGCCACGATACTATTGCTCTGTCCTACCTGCTGCTGCCCAAAGCCCCACTGCCGATAATCGACCTGAGCACCCTGGCTCTGGCAGCAACCTCTGGGCTCGGTGACTGCACAGAAATACCCCTTGAGGGAGCCAGGACATTTGCCATTACTGTTGCGTGCACCTATGACGGGGCGGCCACAGCGGGAATAACAGTTCATGTGAGGACATCTGTCGATGGGGTCAACTACGACACCGAGGACTGGGATAGCTGGACGCCGACTGGCTTTGCTGCTGGGGCCACCATAAGGCAGACGAAGCACTACGATGCCGATGTAAGGTGGGCTAAGGTTCTCATAGAAAATCTCGACGCAGCGAAGGCAGTGACGGATATTGGAGTCACGGCGGTATTGGAGAAATGAGAAGGCCACCCATAACACAGTTTGCTAGGGTTACCATTCAGGGCGAGCTTTACTTCGGCCTGGCCAGGGACGTCCAACTTAGTCGGCTTGCAGCAAATGTCCTTGGACTGGCTGCAGGTGACGCCCTTGCACTTGATACCCTCTATTTTGATAGCGCTAATCGTGATATTGCCCTGACCCGAAGAGCAGCCAATAAACTCCAGATGGGTGCTGGTGACCACCTTGAACTTGACGAGATATATCTGGATGCTACGAACAGAGACGTGAGGTTGTATCGTGTCAGTGCTAATGTGTTGGGGCTCAGTGGTGGTTTGCAGCTTGGTGGCGACCTCACCTTGGGCACCAACAGAATTCTTGGCGGCACCATGAAGTTCAAGGAGATTTATGGGGACGGTTTTGCTTCCAGGAACGCTGCCGATGATGGTTTCGCTCACCTGTATGGAAGAAGTTTTTACGTTTTTGAAAACATCTATATGTATACGAACGCTGCCAGCATCAATGCCAACAACACTAATGGCCATTATGTGTTGTGGAGGGCACGGAAGACCGGCGATCAGCTTGTCGAGGTAGGCAGCCAGAGGGGTGATGTTGACCCCTGGATAGGTCTCGGTGTCAATGGCGCTGTTCTGAAGGCTACTAACGCTGGCTTGCTGGGCCTCTTCGGGGCAACGCCAGTCTCACAGCGCCTAAAAGCTAACTACAACAATTGGGCGGCGGTTGGCGATGTAGTGGACGCTTTGGTAGCCCTGGGAGCGTTTGACCAGTCGTGAGTGTTTAGCATAATAGGAGGTAAAGGAGCAGTGGGAAAGACATATACGGCGCAATCAGTAAGTAGGAACCACGACTGGGACTACACGGTTGACGACAATTACAATATAACCGCACTGGTGATCAGAGCCGAGGTCAACTACGGCGAGATGGGAAGGGTAGAGTCACTGGACGTTTGGCCTTTGCTGAACCCTGGCGAGAAGACCGTGGCTCAGCAAGCCTATAACAGAGTTAAACAGATTTACGATGCGCACTTTCTTGGGTAAGGAGCTGACCTAATGTCTACCGATAATCGGGGCCACATCATAGCACTAAACCCAGCTGAGCTGGCGATGCTCTGGCAGCTACTTAACTCCGCAAGCATTCCAGGACAGGTGGCGGAGATTTTCGTTGGCCTGAAAGGGCAGGTTCGAGAGGCAATGGAGAAAATGAGTGAGGAAGCAAGTTTACCCCAGGAATCAGGAGGAGGGGCTAGCCCTGGGCAGTCGGAGCCAATTGAATGAGTTATCCACCCCAGGGCCCCGGCGTTTCCAACGGCCAGATGGACTTCTGGTCGGACAATGATGTTGTGATCAACCTCCCTGCCGTTGCTGCCGACGAGCCCCTGCCCAGCGTGGTGGTGAGCGGGCTGCCCAGTGGCATCTCCCTGATCAGGGTGGTGGCCATGCTGAAGGTCCGGGCCATCGAGAACATCTCGGCCGACGGTGCCAATGCCTTCCAGGGCGCCCAGGTGATCCAGGTCAAGAAGTCCGGTGGCAGCTGGGTGACAGCCATCAACCTGCCCGATAATCTCTGGACTGTGGCTGCCTCGAGCAGAGAGAGCGGGGATGTGCTCATAGGGGATAACGATGTGAAAGCGCAGGTGGACGGCAACGGGACCTATAACTTCCAATTTGCCAATGCCCTGGTAGACTACGCTAACCTCCGGCTCAATGATGTCCTCG
>JAUWXW010000166.1 GCA_030616195.1 Chloroflexota bacterium
TAGTCCTCGAACCCCTTGAGGAATTTGAAGAAATGCTGGGGTATGGGCAGCGCTATAGATCCGTTTATGAAGTGTGGAGCATCCTCCGGCTTGAAGTGGCTGAGTCCTTCAGCCAGCCTTGAAATCAGGTCGTCGTGGTACGTTTCGAGGAAAAGCTCTATAGCCGTATTCTTCAGGAACTTACCGCCAACATTCTTATACCTGGAAACCAGGACCTTAAAACCTCCTACCATTTCAGTCATTGTTGTGTCGCCGCCCTTTCTGCAGCTTTACCTATCCTGTCCATAAAGCCACGAACCGTGCCCACGAAGTCCGCCTTGCTTTTGGCCGCATCATCTTCCCTCTTTTGCTCCGCATCAAATTTCCTGATTGTAAGCAGGTCTGAGAGTTGGAGTGTGTAGGGAGTGCCGTCAGGGTTCTGTACTTGGATTGGCTGTGACTGAGCCTGGGCTTGCACTGCACCCTGTTCGGGGATACCCATGAGCGTGCGGAGTATCGGGCCTAATTCCTTGAGTCCTCCCAGGGCTGCAACGAAATCAGATACCTGTCCACCCATGCCCGCCTTCTCTCCCTGCGCGGGAAGACGATCGATAATCGAATTTGTCATCATGGTCATCTGCGTCTCGACGACCCACTTGAGGGTGTCCATGTTCGCATCCTTGTTCAGGTAGGGTTGGAGTGCGGTCAGGATCGCAGCAACACCATCCTGCTTCCCCGCTCCGAGTTCAGCCGGCTCCGCTTTCGGCTTTGTCAGCTTGGAGACCTTAACTATCGCATGAGCCTGGTCAAAAGTGTAGTCACCCAATCCCTCTCCCATGCGTACCACTTCCCCCTCTACGATATCCCAATCCCGGCCCAGATCTGCCATCTGCTTTTTCTGCTCTTCCGTCCGGGGTGTTGGCACGTTGAGCTCTGACTTGAGGCTCTCAGGGGTTTCTGCCGGCTTGCCGCTCTTGAGTAGGTATGCCTGCCACCCTTTCCACCACCTCCTGCGTATGTCGATGGGGATTGAGAGCTCGGAGAGGTGCCTCCAGACCTCCTCGAGGTCAAAGGGATCGGTGGAAAATACCACCCGGGTAAACACACCGAGCTGTTCCAGGGGAATACCACCGATGTCCTTACCCAACCTCTCAAATATTTGAGATTCGCTGCCGCCCACATCCTGCAGGCTGATGTGGGTCTCCCCGGCTTGTACGGCCTCATGGCCCTGGTCCGTGATGCGCCAGTTCACACTTCCCGTCTCCTCCTGTTCCACCATGCCTTCCTTCAATAGATGACCTAGCTGGGTATTAAATGATTTGGGTGGGATGCTGGCTTCGCCTGCCAGCTCCCGGTAACTGCGATAACCGGCCTGGCCGTCCATGAGGGTGAGGATTGCTTTCTGCTGGGCTGTCATTGCCATTGTCTTCCTCCTTTCATTGTTGCCCATTGTTAGACACAGCAACGGGTTAGTTTTCGTTGTTGTGTGTAACGGCCGTTGTTAAGTCTAACGTAGCAACTCAATGGAATATTGTCAAGCCCCAGGGGGAATAAGGCCTCAAAAGTATGATAAAAAGGTTCCAACAATGAAAAGATAATAAGCCAACAACGTATCCATTGCTTGACATTCTAAGCCTCGTTGGTATAGCATTTTTTAGCCTTAACAACCGAAAGGAGACGGACTTATGCGGTGGCTATCGATGGCGCTGTTGGCGATGACGAAAATCCCCTTTGAAAAGATGTTCTTCAAAAGGCCTGATCCAGGGCAACAAATCGAGCAGCTGGAGGCCGCGTTGGCCAAGGACAGTAAACTAGCCAGGGAACTCTCCCGGCCTGCCCTTGAGCTTTCAAAGGGAGAAGGTTATAGGGTGATTGATGAGTCCCTGCCGGCCGTGCAATCCCCCGGTGTTAGCAATGAAGAGACGATTGCCTACCAAAAGAGGGAGCTGGCGAAGGAGCTGTTATTGCTGGAGAAACACCTGCAGCAAAAGTGTAAGATATTGGGCAAGGCATGTGACTGCTGCGAGAAGCACCCTCTTGCGATTGAAGCGCTCGCCCAGGAAGCATTGGGCATGACCGGCGACCCCGTTTTCAATGAGGTAGCAAGGTGGGCGAAGGAGATAGCTCCGGATACGACAGAGTCCGCTTCAGCCTCCGGCAAATTCGATGAACAGTATCCCCAGATGGCCGTTGAGGCAAGGGAATTGCGTAAAATGGTTATGGGAACTGCAGAGGTCAGTGCTCTATTAACCCCTGGCCTCTCAGAGAAGGTTAGTGCGGAACTCAAGGAGATTGTGGACCGCGCATTGAAAGGAGAAGGAGGTAGTGATGTCAGAGCAGAGCAGTAACCCGTGTGACCCCGATGACGTGATCTGTCAGATGGAGGTCCTGAGACACCTGAAAGGGCTACAGGAGCAGATGGGCAACCAGGCATTTCTTGAGAAATACCCCCAGTTGGCGAATGTTAAGCAGCAGATAACCGACGACATAGCCACACAGGAAGTGGTTGTCCAGGAGGCTATCAACGACTGCGGTAGAGAAGATCAGCCTGTTGTTGAGCCTGCCGAGGGAGGGCAGCCGGAGGAACAGGTCAGTGACGAGCAACCCCCAACCGATTAAGGACTACCTAGCTGCTGTTGGCGCGCTCAACAATGGCCAACAACAAGAGGCAAGCAGGCTATTGGCGAAGGCCGTTGGCGCTGGTGAGCCAACAACAATTATGGCCAACAATATTGTCAGGTTGTTGGCGGCCAACACACTCGCCAACGATGGTATCCTGAAACTGGTGGCCAACAACGTGGCCAGAGGAAGTGAGACCGATGAGTGAAGAACCCCGGTGCCCTATTGAGTTAAAGCCGATGAAGGAGTGGGTGGCGGAAGAGGACCCGAAAAAGTGCCGGCCGTGCATGCTGGGCCCCGTGGCGCAGTGGTACAGCGAGGAGCTGAAGGATAAGGGAAGGAAGGATCTGGCCACTCCGCTTGAGCAGCTGGCTGAAAAAACTGATGTAGATGTTCAAGAACAGGTATTGACATTGTGTGAGGAGTTCGATAAGATAAAAACTAAGGTGGAGGGACCACTACGGGAAAGGTTGGAAGACTTTGACTGTGCAGCACAAGTCTACGACCCTGATGCAGCAGCAGAACAATAGGAGCAGCAGCAGAGTAAAATCTCGTAAGGAGGTCTAAGCAATGGGTAAGATTCACATGGCCCAGGTAGCTGGTCTGCCCGTCCGAACCCTCCGTCGAATGGTAGGCATCCCTGCCCATGCGCCGAGCGCATTCAATGCTTGCATTGGTGCACGGCTACGTGGTCAGAGGTATCCTACCCCGGCGCCAGGAATGGGCGGACAGAAAGACACGAGGATTCGGGCTGCCTTTACCAGTGCGGTGAGAGCCTGCGCTGGCGGAGGGTAGATAGAAAGTAGCCTCCACTGAATTCAAGGTCTAGGCTTATTCCCAGCCTAGACCTTTTGCTTTTCTCTCGCCGCAAGGCTGTAATAGCAATCCGTGTTATGGCAGGAACGCCAGAAGTTACACCCGCTGATGATCTGGATTCTACCTTCTTCGCTACCTGCGACCACCTTGATAGGGGCGATGACTACTGAGAGCTCAGTCTTATCTGCGTCTTTGCTGCTCATGAACTCCGTGCAGACTCCGACGTTAGCTATCGCTTGGATCTCCATGCTTCCTCCTCGATGATAAATAACCTTCCTTGCAAGAGATCGCCCATTGACGGAAACAAGGGTCGCAAACTCCACTCGTTAGTCGGGGATTCGAACCCCCGCAGATGGAGCAGACGAGCCCCTCACCTTCCTCAACAGTAGAATCCTCGCGGATAAGCTCTACCAGGTCATCGTCGGAGATATCACCGGTGGTAACTCTCCGGGGTGTGCTTTCGAGTATAGCCCTTAGCTCGCTGGCGTCTCCTCCCCGACTCTCGATGTTGTGGATAATAAGTGGCAGCTCCTTTTTATCGATCCTCGCGGGGGGCATTCCTCTGCTCCATTATCTGTTCAAAGGCAGCTGTGATTCTCTTGAATTCCTCGGCGTTGCCCGTACCCTGAACATCGGGGTGGCAGACCCTGACCTTGGCTCTGTAGACTGCCTTCACGACGAAGTCGCTTGCGTCAGGGCGGACCTCGAGAATGCGGTATGGGTTATCTGGGGGGAGTCGGCGGGGGGAATCCTTTACGAGTTTGCGAATGACCTCCTCACCGAAGAGGTCGATAGCGCGGGGGATAACATCCTTGATGCGCTTACCGGTGAGCAGGTGCATCAGGTCATCAGTATCCCTGAGCACCTTCAGGGGTGTCTTTTTGACCATGCCTTTCCTCCTCTTTATGCTGCTGCTTTTTTCCGCTCTGCTTTGACAGGCAGAAGATTAAAATTCCTGATTCCTTCCGGATAGGAGAAGGCATATCTATCGTTGAATATAGCCTCGACGTTGTAACGGCCTCTGAGTGGAGTGGAGGGTGAGGCTGTTGCCTCGACGATTTTATCCTCCAGGCCGCCATCGTCCAGAACTACCCACATGTGGCCGTCTGTCTTCCCGTTGAGGCTCCAGTGGCCGAAAGCGGCGAAGACCTTATCCCCCTGTATGTAGT
>JAUWXW010000243.1 GCA_030616195.1 Chloroflexota bacterium
TCCATCACCTTGCAGATTTTCTCGGATGCCACCAGCGACAGAGTGCCGCCTATCACAGTGAAATCCTGGGCATAGACGAAGGCAAGCCTATCATCGACCTTGCCGTAGCCAGTGACTACAGCATCCCCCAGGAACTGTTGCTCGGCAAGCCCAAATTCAGTGGCGCGATGGGTTACGAACGGGTCAAGCTCTTCAAAGCTATCAGTATCCAGGAGGAGGTCGATTCTCTCCCGGGCAGTGAGTTTACCCTTGGCATGCTGCGCTTCGATGCGCTTTTCTCCGCCGCCCTGTCTTCCTTGCTCTCTAAGTCTGTTCAGGTTTTCTACTCTTTCTTCAATAGCCATTTTTGGTCACCTTCTCCTTCCCTTGGTAAATTCCTAAAACCTCGTTTTCTAGTAGCGCGAGGCTTTAGCCTCGCCAAGAGGCTCCGATAAATCGGAGCGCTACTTTAGCACAACCGGGCAAGTCTTTCCTCCAGTTTTTTCAGCCTGCTCTGAAAATCGAGCAGTTTCCCTCGCTCTTTCTCTACTATAGCCGGGGGTGCTTTGGAAAGGAAAGAGTTATCTCTTAGCCTGGCCTCGAGACCGGCAATCCTGGCCTGTAGGGCCTCCCTCTCTTTCTCCAGACGTTGCCTCTCGGCATCAAGGTCAACTGCCATGGGTAGGACCACTTCAGCGTCCCTGAGGAGCAGTACCTGGGCCCCCTCGTCCCTTCGCTCCCTTCCAGGGTCCAGAATGGCCAGAGGTTGCACCCGGGCCAGGGTCTCGATGGCTTGACGCTGAAACTCGATGGCCGACTTGTTATCGGTATGAATCCGGGCTTCAATCCGTCGGGAAGGTTCAATCTTGGACTCAGCCCTGGCATTGCGAATGGAGCGGATAATCTCGATCACCAGGTTCATCTCCTCCTCCGCTCGGGCGTCGGTGAACTCACCCCCGGAAGGATAAGGGGCGATCATAAGGGAATCAGGCCTGGCCTCATCCTGAGGGAGATGTGAAATCAGCTTCTGCCATATCTCTTCGGTGATAAAGGGCATAAAGGGATGGAGCAGCCGGAGGGAAGCCTCCAGGGTTCGAACCAGGACAGGAACCGGGGAGGGGGAGCTTTGCTCCTTGAGCCGTATCTTGGCCAGCTCAATGTACCAGTCGCAGTATTCTCCCCACAGGAACTCGTAGACCTGTTTTTCGGCTTCGCCGAACTGGGAATCCGCTAGTAACTGGTTAATCTTCTCCGTCACCTGGTCCAGCCGGCTCAGGATCCAGCGGTCCTGCACATGCAAATCTTGGGAAAGTGACATATCTTCCAGGCTTGGCGGCAGGTTCCTGATAACAAACCGGGCGGCGTTCCACAGTTTATTGGCGAAGTTGCGGCCAGCCTCCAGCTTTCCGCTGCTTAGAGGCACGTCGTTCCCTGGTGCAGTACCGGTGATGACAGCAAATCGCAAGGCATCGGCACCGTATTCGTCAACTGCTTCCAGGGGATTGATAACATTACCCCTGATCTTACTCATCTTGTCCCCTCTCTCGTCTCTGATCATGCCATGGAGGTACACCCAGCGAAAGGGGATGTTGCCCGTATTCTCAATGCCCATCATGATCATTCTGGCTACCCAGAAGAAGAGGATATCGTAGCCTGTTTCCATCACTGTGGTCGGGTAAAAGTAGCCCAAGTCCTCGGTATCATCAGGCCAACCCAGGGTGGAATGAGGCCAGAGGGCAGAACTGAACCAGGTATCAAGCACATCGGTCTCCTGGTAGATACTGGTTGAGCCGCAATGAGCGCAGACCTGGGGCGGATCGACAGAAACCGTAACCTGGCTACAGTCTTCACAGTACCACACCGGGATTCTATGTCCCCACCAAAGCTGGCGACTAATGCACCAATGGCGAATATTCTCCATCCAGTGGAGGTAGACCTTGGTGAACTGCTCTGGGAGGATGGTTATCTGTCCCTCTGTTACAGCCTTGATGGCAGGCTCGGCCAAGGGCCTGGTGTGAATGAACCACTGCTTGCTGGCCCACGGCTCAACAGCCGTGCCGCACCGGATGCAGTGCCCTACAGCGTGAAGATGAGGTTCGGTCTTCAGCAGAAGCCCTTCGCTTTCCAGTTGAGGGAGCAAAGCTTCACGGCAGTCAAAGCGGTCGAACCCTTCATAAGGGCCTGCCTCCTTATTCAAAGTGGCGTCGGGGTTGAATATGTTAACTAAAGGCAGGTCGTTCCGCTGAGAGACGTCGAAATCTACCGGGTCGTGACAGGGGGTGATCTTTAGCGACCCCGTGCCAAAGCTGGGATCAACAGCGTCATCGGCGATAACGGGTATGGGGCGGTTGATTACCGGGATAGCAACCCTCTTGCCTATCAGGTTGGTGTAACGCTTATCCTTGGGGTTGACTGCCACGGCGGTGTCGCCGAACATGGTCTCGGGGCGGGTGGTAGCCACGGTGACGTGGCCGGACTCACCCACAATGGGATATTTAATGTAGTAGAGATGCCCCGTCAGCTCTTTGTGGGCAACTTCAAGGTCGGAGAGGGCGGTCTGGCACCGAGGACACCAGTTTATGATTCGTTCCCCTTGGTAGATGAGCCCTTTTTCGTATAGTCGGACAAAGGTAGTAGCTACGGCATGACTTGGCTTCTCATCCAGAGTAAACGTGTCTCTGGTCCAATCACAGGAGACCCCGATTTTCTTATGTTGCTCGATAATGGTTCCCCGGCATTTAGCTGCCCACTGCCATGCCCTTTGGGCAAACTCCTCTCTGCCTATTTGATGCCTGGTTAGTCCCTCCGCGATTAGCTGCTGTTCTACTATCACCTGGGTGGCAATGCCGGCATGGTCGATGCCGGGGAGCCACAGGGTAGGCTCCCCCTTCATACGATGCCAGCGAGTCATGATATCTTCCAGCGTAGCCGTTAAGGCGTGTCCCAGATGGAGTTCACCGGTGACATTGGGAGGAGGCATGATGATGACGAAAGGTTTTCTGCCGCGGTCTATCTTCGGGGTGAAGTAGCCCTTGTCCAACCAGAATTGATAAACCCTGTCCTCAACCTGTCCGGGCTCGTAAGCCTTGGGCAGCTCTTCTCTAGGCTCTATTTCCCTCATACTTCCGTT
>JAUWXW010000012.1 GCA_030616195.1 Chloroflexota bacterium
ATGGAGCATGACGGTTGAGGAGGCTATAGAGAGAGTGTGTCAGCGGCTTAGGAACGTCCGTGAAGTACGAATGGAGGCAGGCAGGGAAATTGATGTACTTGAGGCTTTACGTGATGCCCTCTGTGTGGACGACGCAAATGACAACAACCTTGCTACCATCCTGAGTGCGTTTAGCACGGACGAATCATGACAACTCCACTAGAAGTTCTGGAGGTCTTTCTGTTTGCTTGTATCGTAGGTGATGCCTTTGTCCTGGGCGTCGTCGTTGGTATAGATTTTATCTGCTGGAGGCTGAAATGACATCCCCACCCGAAAACTGGCAAGACGAAGCCCGCGCCGAAATGGATCGGGTAGCCCAACGTTGGACTACCCTGACCACTTTCGTTCAGTTCGTGCGAATCGCTCTGAACGATGACGACTATCAGGAGTACCAGGAGGCTCTGCTTTGGCTTCAGGCAGAGGAGGCAGAGCCATGGGCGATGTGAAAGTCTGGCTCCTGGATGAGAGCCCGGATGGAACCTATAACCTCTTTGCCCCCAACGGGAGGCATCTTTTTAACGTTTCCCTGGAAACCCTGGAGATGCTAGGCCAGATGTTTCTCGATGAGGTAGAAAGCGCCGACGAGTCAGAGGATTTGAAAGAGGCCCTTTATGAGTGAGCAGAACTTTGTGACGGGCGATCTGGGAGAGGAGGCCGTGGCCAATATCCTTCGCGCGAGAGGTTATCAGGTAGAACTAGGCCCGCCTGGGGGATGTGACTTGATTCTCGATAACTTTCTAACCGTCGAGGTCAAGACGGCCAATCTCTCAGGCCGGACAGATAGCGATAGCAAGCGTTGGCAGTTCAGCTTGACCAAACTGGACGGCCAGCATAAGCCTTTCGGGGAAGACGTGTTGATCTTGCGCTGTCTGACCGATACCCCTTGTCACTTCGTTATACCTGGGATAGTGGTCCCTAAGAGCCTGGTCAAGCTCGACATTACTAATCCTTGTCCCTTTTCCTACCAGGGGAAATGGTCTGTCTTTTTCGGAGCCTGGGTGATGGTTGACATGATGTACGCATATCATTGCTGGTGGAGGGGTACGAAATGACCGAAGACAACGACCAACACACTCCAGGCCGCACTTCCCCCTGTTGCGCCGGTATGCGTATGGCCCTCAGTTGTGGCTATGTCATAAAGGGCTATCTCTGGCACAAATTTGACCCGCCCCTGTGGATACCCTGGACTTTTAATGTCAGTGGGAAGGGCTTCCGCGAAGTCGCCCCCATCCACTGGTGCCCGTTCTGTGGCACAGACCTAGACGGTTCGGAGGAGTAAGCAATGACCACAATACTAGACTGTGGCAATGGCCGAGGGAAGCTCTTGAATTATCATTCGCCCTATGCCAGCCTTTTCTTTGACTTGACGCCGGACCGGATTAGGCGCTTTTGCCTTTCTGGATACCTGAGTAGAGATGAGTACTACTATTGGTTGCTCTATCTGGGGTATTCACCCAAGCAAATTGATTGGCTTTATGCGTTAGATAGCGTTCCCGTTAGTGAAATAATTGCAGAAAGGAGGTGATACATGACTGATTCCACCACCACCCGTATTAAGCTGCCGACTAACGTTCATCGCCAGGTCAAGGCCGCTGCTGTACTGCATGGCGTCCGTACCGATGAGGCCCTGGGCATGTGCGTGGCCTTTTGTGTAGGTTTGGCTTCGCCACTCTCTTGGTTAAGCGATTTGGAGAAGGCCCTTATTGACATACACGAGAGGATTGAAGCTGGTGACTTGCCATTTTAGCTTTCACATCAGAAAGGAGGTGATAAAGCATGACAGACCCAAAGAGAACCCGCAAGCTGTCCGATGTCGCAGTCGCAGGCCGTGACTACCCCGCCAAGGTCAAGATTGTCGAAGTACTTGACCATGAAGTCCTTATCACTGGCTTCGACCACGTGGTCATCCACGATGAGGTTGTCACGGAGGATGGGGAGAAGGTCAAGGTTGAGAAGGCCAACTACTATAACCTGACCGTCGAAGACGGCGAGGTTAAGAAGACCTTCTCTACTGGTGCTCAACCCATCGTCAAGATTCTGGCCATTCTGAACAAGACCGACCTGCCCCTACTGGCTACTTTCAGCAAGTCCGGCCAGACTTACATCGTGCAGTAGGCTACCGTATCCCCTCACCAGGGGTTGACAAGAGAGGCTGTCCTGTGGTACAATAGGGGCAGCCTCTCTCTTAGGAGTTATCTTGTGCCCTCTGACCTTCCGTTTCCCCACCAAGGCCGCTTTTTTATCATTGCCGATGACCGCTTTGAGGTTGCTTACTATGCCCGCGATTACATGAAGTACAAGCGTGTCCGTCAACTCGGCTTGCAAACTTGGGAAGACGCTGTTGAGCAAGAGATTGACAACGATCACTTCTGGATGGTCGTCGCTTGCGTAGAGCGTGGAAAGATGGTCCGAGATGGGTTGGTTTGATTGGGTCAGGGAGACTGCTGGCAAGGTCGGTACCGCTGTTCGTACTGGCTTGCGTGGTGTCATCGGATTGCCAGAAGAGATTGAGCCCTACCTTCCCTCCCGGCCAGCTACCATCGAGCAAATCGAAGAGGCGATGGAAGAGGCGATCTATGCCGAGCGATTTGTCCAGGAGGCCATACCCGAAGAGGCCCGCCGCCTGTCCAGAGGAGTCCGCTTTTATGAGCCTCTTAGGAACGTAGCACGTCTGAGGCATTGGACTGCTGCCTCACCCCAGGACATTCCACCCTCACCTGACTATCAGATAAGCGTCCGTGGCGTCGTCGTTGGCCCTGATGGGAAGATGAGCCATATAGACGTTGCTTTTCCTACGGGTGAACGCTTTACCGAGGATGAGTTTATCCGCCGTGCAGCAAGTGCCCTGGACGATGATTTTGTAGCTGAATACGAAATAAGCCGAAGTGATATAATCAGAAAGTACCTCGTTGCCAGAGATAGCTATATTCAGCGATTCAAACCGTTGTAGGAGGGGCTATGAAGCTAGTTCCTATCACGTCCAAACCGCGCCAACGCCGGATTGCCGCTTTCGACGTACAGGGGGATGGGGAACGTGGCCTGGTGGCTGCCAGCCTTGTGATGGGAGACGATGAGAGGGTCTACACGGAAGCGGATAACCTGATTGCCGATATGACCACGCGAAAGATGCGTGGTTTTTATGTTTACTCACATCGCCTGACTTACGATGCCGGGGTTTTAATCCCCTCGCTGCCAGACGATACTAGTCTGTTGTTTATCAATGAGAAGATGTTTAAGGGGAGGATGGTACAGAATGGGAGACACAGGGTTTACCTTGCAGATTCAAGTGGAATGTGGGCAGGTTTGTCTTTATCCAAGATTGCGCACGAAGTCGGGATGTCCAGATTGCCCGCTCCTGAAACAATTATTGCAAGAGGGGTTGCATTGGAGCGAAGCCGCTATGAGGGCCAGCCTAAAACAGAGGGGATACAAGGTTTTACCGTTCGAGAGTCCCGAATTGTTCTACAGGCAATGGACTTGCTTCAGCAGGAGATACAAAGTCTTGGTGGAGCGTTAAAGTCCACATTGCCAGCAACAGCAATGGACTTATTCAGGCGGAAGTATTTGGATGACGAATACTGGACGCCGTTCCATTATAGGAATCAATTCGCTAGGAGGGCATACTATGGTGGTAGATGTGAACCTTTTGCGTTGGGCTTCTGGGATTGCGTCAACGTCTACGATTTCAATTCTCACTACCCTGCACAGATGGTCGGTCATGATTTCCCTAACCCGAATACAACTATCGGGCCTCGGCAGCCCGGACGGCTTTCTTGGATTCTGGAGAACGAAGGATGTTCAGATTGCACAGTTGACGTTCCCCACTGTAAGTATCCGGTTCTTCCGTACCGAGTAGGTTGGCAGGTCTTCTATCCCGTAGGGGTCTTTCGTGGTACTTGGTGCCACAATGAATTGAGGTACGCTATCTCCCAAGGGGTGAGGGTCAAAGAGGTTCATGCTACCTTGTACTCCGAGGATACCGTCAGGCCCTTCGATGGGTACGTTAAGGACTTGTGGGAAAAGCGCAAGGCCCTCAAAGCCCAAGGTTCCCCCCGCGCCCTGATCTACAAGCTGCTCCTCAATAGCTTGTCCGGCAAGTTCGGCCAACGGGTCGAAGGTGGATTGAGGGAATTGGAAACTATGGACGCCTATGAGAGGGGAGGTTATAGGATAGGGACTGAGTTCATGGAATTGAGGAGAACGATCTACGCCAAAGTTCTCATTCCCACTACCAGGATACCCGACTATATCATTGTGCCCTGGAGTGCGTACATAACGGCCTACGCCCGGATTGATCTACACAAGCGAATGCTCGAAGCGCCCGGGCCGGTGCTCTATGTGGATACCGATAGCATCATGTGTTTCTCTGACTTGCCAACGGGTGAGGGCCTGGGCGATCTATCCCTGCAAGCAAAAGGGGCTATCGTTGATTTGATAGCCCCCAAGATGTATGATCTAGTTCTTGAAACAGGGGAACGCTCACCTGTTGCTAAGGGTGTTCCTACCTCTCTGGCCGGTGAGTACTGCACCTATAAAGAGGTGCATTACTGGAAAGCATTGAATTGGTGCGAGGCTGCCAGGATGAAGCTAGATCCATCGGTATGGGTACAGGTCAAAAAGAAAGCTATGCTTGACCGCCCGAAGCGAAGGTACAGACGCATACCCGGTTTCAATCAGGACTGTTGGATTTCGAAGCCGTTTGAGGTGAATCTCCTCCCAAAGCCCCATTAGCCCCTTCCACCACCTCGCCCCTTTTGCCCCACAGTTTCAGGGCTTGCTCTCTGGCTTTCTTTAGCTTGATACGCTCTTTGTCTTCGGCAGTCAGGGCGTCCTTGACGCCAAACAGGTTGAGTGTCATGGTCCCTCCAATTTGACAAGTTGCTACTTTCGTGATATAATCTATACGCGCCCAGGGGGAGGGATACGTGTCCCGCCCAGGCCGGGGCCGCCGACCTTGCCAAAAGTGCAATATCCAACATATACAACATTGTGGGGACTTGCCCCTTGCAGGCGTCAGGATCCCGGCGATTGGTGGAGAACTATCCCTCTCCCAATACCTCGTTAATTTGCCCCGCCGTAAAGCCCATCGTTGACCACATCGCCCTTGCTACGTAATCCTCAATAAGCCCCGCTGTCCACAGTACAAAGGTTTCGCTGTCCTCTATGTCCGGTGAGGCCAGCCATAAAATGTCTTCGGCGTCCTCTGGGGCATAGTTTAAGGCTAGTAGCCTCTCCAGAGCCCAGGGTCTATCGTGCCGCCCCTCAGTCCATAGCTCCGTGATGTCCCGGCGGGAAAGGTTACGGGTCTTCTCTGGCAATGGAGTCACGGCGTAGGAAACGTAGAACTGCACATCTTCCGCTTTCAACCCCATCGTGGTCAGTTTTTGGCTTAGGACTGCCTGATCTATAACCCCGCGCCGGGTAGCCCCGATCAGGGCCGCTATGGTTGGCTCTGGTGGTAGAGCCTCTGGCCTTGCGGCATAAGAGGCCAGTAGAGTGTTGGCGTCCTCTTCGGTGTAGTCAATGCCGAGGAGCTTGTCAAGGGCTACTGCTCCAGTCAGTACCCCGCGCCCCCACGCCTCCAGGATGTCATTTTTCTTTAGCTCCCTTGGTGGACTTGTAACCACCCTGGGATGTAGGCGTTGGAAGGTTTCGAAGAGTAACCCCGCGTCCTCCTCTGTGAAGCCAATCCCTAGCAGTCGGTCTATGACTTCCCCCTCCTCGATGACTTCAGCGTGCCAGGCCCACATGATGTCTTGTGGCCTTAGCTCATAAACGTCGGGAGGCTTGGTCTGCATGTGACCGCGCCGGTACGTTTCCATCAGTACCGAGGCCCCCCGACTGTCATAGCCTACATCTATGAGGCCCTGAAATACCTGGGGTTGAGAGAGTACACCCGTAGCCCACGCTTTCAGCAGCTCGGATTTGTTAATCTTGCGGTAGGTCGGTGCCCTCTCTTTGTCCCAGGTCTGTAAGAGGAGCGTGATGGTGTGAGAAGCAAAGTCGGCGTTGGCTAACCACCTCTCTGCCTCTGGCCGACCGATGACGTTTTCCATGTAGGCCGATCTAATGTCGGCCTTGGCAGCCGTCTTCTCTTCGACTTCCCAGGACAGTTTTAGGACTGCTATCTCCAGGTCAATGGCAACGTCTGACCGGCCTTGCTGTTTCAGTGCTTCTCTCAGGTCAACCTCAGAGATAAGTTGCTCCCGGAAAGCCTTCCGTAGCGTTCCCAGGTAGGCCCCTTTTTCCTCACTCGTTTCCTCTCTCTTGTAGTACCGCAGGAAACGGTCTATCCATACCTGGTCGTAGCCTATCTTGCGGAAGCCATCGGCGACGATGGTATCGGTAATGATGCCCTTATTCCACATGCCCACCAAATCGCCCCGACTTGGCTGCTTTTCGGCCAGGTCCAGAAGCCACTCGATTTTTTCACTATCGTAGCCCAGTCGCCCAAGCTCTGCCCCCAATCGGGTAGCGCCGATCTTGCCTAAGTCGAAAAGGTCCATCCACTGGCTACGGGTAAAGTCTGTTTCTCTGAAAGTGAGGTTTACCAGCCGTTGCAAAGGGCTGAGGATAACCGCTTGTACGAGAGGGGACGTGGATTGCCAGGAGGTAAAGCAGGTTCCTAGTAACCACTTGGCGTCGGTGAACATCTTGCCCATGCCCTCCACTTGCCCAAGTGTTGCCGCTTCTCCCAGTGTGCTGATTATACTTCCCAGTGCCTCGAATGTTCCCTGTGTACCCAGGAAACGGCGTACTGTTTCTAGCTCTGGTGCGTTGGGGTCTAACTCCCCTCCTACAATGCTGGCCAGCCAGGGGTCAAAAACAACAGCGCCAAATACCTCATTCAGTTCGTGCCAGGCCGGGGAAGTTGTGGCTTCCTGTAGTTGTTCAGCTATCCATTGCGAGGGGTTGGTGTATAGGTCATGCAACATAGGGGTTACTATCGCCTTGGCTTGTTCGTCAGTAGCCCCTAGCTCCTTAGCCTTGGCCGCAATCGCCAGGGGTTCACCACGCCCCCACTTTGTTACCCAGGCACTAAGGCCGGATAACGATGTAATGTTATTCCAGTCGTCGGTTGAGGCTTGCCGGTCTTCAGCCCATCCTTTGAGGTTGAGCCGTTCCCACATATCTTCAAGCCAGCCTCTTAGCCGTTCACCTAATCCTATCCCACCGTTTGGCATATCTCACCTACCAGTTATCCGCTATCAGTTGCTCCAGCCAGCCCAGAAAGGCGTCTGTCAGTAGCTCCAGGATGGTGTCAACGGGTCTATCCACCAGGGTCAACAGGAATTCAAGCCCCACTACTAGGAGGTTGCGAAGCTCTGGGAGGTCTGTTGCTACAAAGTCCATCAGGCCCGCCCCCCAAGCCGCCCACCAGTTAATAAGGTCAATGAGGGGAATGGCTAATAGGCCGAGTACATATCCCATTGGGTCGGCCAGGAACGCTACCAGGTGCTCATTGGCTACGTTCCATAGCCAGTCAATGAAGTCCTTGACGTCCACCAGCCAGACGGCAATCAGGTCCTTGTAGTACTCTATCCAGGCAAGCCCATCCAGAACCCAACCAATCGCTTGCTCGATTTGCAATAGCAGCCAGGCCGTGGCCGTGTCTACGAGGCCCTGGGCAAAAGCAATGGCCCCATCTATGAGGTCCTGGAACCAGGCCAGAGCAATTGCAAGCTGGTCTGAGAGCCACTGTACGGCGTTTTCGACCAGGCCGTCAATTGCTTCCCAGATGTAGGCAATGCTCTGCTCAATAAGCTCCCATACCAGATAATCGCCTACCCATAGCTTCCCCCAGATTGCGTGAATCTGGCCCCGTAGCCAGTCATCGCCGTCTTTTATTATGGTGTAAATCCTATCCCAAACCCACTCCCACCATCCGATAATCGCATCCAGCCAATCCCGGATTATTCCCCATTGCAGGGTCACAAAGGCCAGGAGTATTTCCCAGATGTACTCCGCAAAGTACCACCAAACAGTCCCCCAGGATACCACCTTTTACTCCCCTTCGCCTCCCCCTGTCCAGAAAGGCCCCTCCAGGTCGGCTACCGCCTGAAATATCTTGTCAGCCCGTGTATCAGGGTCTTTCCACTCTGCGAGGGTCATGGTCACTGTGCCTGTGAAGTCGTGGGGCGTAGTAAAAGCCACCACCACCACCTGAGTTGACCTGCCCGTCCCGTTAAACTTGGGACGTTGTACCACGCTGGTAATTAGGCCCTGTAAAACCAAGTCCCGTTGCTCTACCATAATTCACCTCTCTTGTCCCACCCGCCCGCCCACCTATCCGCCGCCGAAATCCAAGGAGGAAATAGGATGATATATTAAAATGGTTTAGGCTTGTTACCTGTCCGTGCCCCGCCTACGGCCTTCAGAAAGTCGTGTATCAAGCCGCCGCCGCCGCCGATCAAGACGCCCGTTACAAGCATACTTGCCCAGGGTGCAAGTCCGTTATTCACCAGGGGAACTCGGATTCCAAAGGCAAAGGCGATACCGATACCCAGGGCCACTACCCGTAGCAAAGAAGTGGGCAGCTTGTAGTACTCTACGAGAGGCCGCCCTACTGTGTCAGTTACGTACTTGACGCAGAGGGCCAAACCAAGAAGTAAATCCATTCCAGTTGCCAGCCTTAACATGATAGGCTTACCTCCTTTCTAATATTATGTCTCACTTTGGGTGACGATCACACAGTCAACCAGGCAATAGTCGTTTTCGCCGCTTCTGGACTTAAACTTTAGTGTGACCTTTGTCTGTTTCGCCGTACTGTCAGCAAATACCTCGAATGGATAAGGGCTTAAATCGTAAGGTATATCACCGAGTAGAAAACGCACGTAATACCCGGTTGCAAAGTCAAGGACTAACTTCATACTGTGATAGCGCCCTTGTGCGATAGTCACGTCCGGCAAATCGCCCAACTCCTGATAGTCTGCCCCATCGTCATAATAGTATATCTTTTGGTCTGTGTCGCTCAATAAGATATAGCCGCGTTTTACATCGCCGCCCTCTTTTGTTTCAATCCCTATCCTGAATTCGTCAAAGTCGGTAATAAACGCAACGGACGCCTCAAATCCAATCTTGCCAGGGTCTAGGTCGCCCAAGAAATTGCGTACTTCAGCAGAGAAGCCGCTTGTACTTCCCCCGATCAATTTGAGGCAGTATGGCAGTCGAAGGGGATAGGTTGCACTTACAATAACTTCGGCACCCGTGCCACTTGTTGCGACAGTCCAACGCCCTGCACCGTGCGCAAAGTCATCCTGGTATACAATGTAGCCCCGTCTGTCATAAGTATGAATAGCTCCAAGCCTTGCCGCCAACTCTCCCAGGTCATCCAGGAGCGCATACATGACGCCACTTGCAGAAAAGCCGCCGTCAACATAGTCAATCCCACCTTGCGAAAGTGGTTGTGCCATTGTGACCTTGCCTCAGTTCTTACTATTAGGGAGCGGGTAAAAATCTGGTACGCAACCCGTCAAGAGCATTGCGGATAGGGGAGAAGGCCCCAAGCGCCGCTAAGTCGAAGCGGAATATAATCTTGTGAGAAAGCCGCGCCCCAGGTGAGCATAACTGGATACGAAGCTGGTAAAGTTCATCCCAGTTTTCCCAAGGGCCTGTTATGACCACCTGCTCATTCTCGCCGTTTATCCACTCTTCCGGGTCTTGTGGGAAGACATACTCCGCTTCGTGCAGGACACGAACGTACACCTCCCGGTTAGGCCCCTTGGGGAAAGAGATAGTAAGCCGCTCTAGTTGAGCTGGTGGAAACTCTTTGATAAACTCGGTTGGACTGGCCGCCGTGACGCCAGCCGCCACAGTCAGTTCGTAGTCTTTATACATGTCCTACATATCAATCTTCATTTTATAGCCCCAAACAGCAAGGTAAACTTTCTTGCCATCTCCAGGAGCGAATGCATAGGCAGATACGACGTCTCCATATGCCATAAGTAGCTTTCCATTCCAAAAACGAACAACACCAGAACCCGTTGCTTCTACATTCAGAATAGTTACAATTACCGACGAACCGGAGATATATACTTGTGTGTCTTTATCAACACCTGCGTTGTGCTCGACCTGGAATCCTTCCAACACATAGACGTAACCTGATGCAACAGCCGTAGTTGTTGCAAGAGCATGGCCACCACCACTAGCCGTGCCTTCAACCTTCTGTCTCCAAGGCGCATTATAGCCCCAAAGCAAGTTAGACTTGCGCCAAGTAGAGCCGTCATACTGGTGTTGGGCTACAAACAAGTCGGCCGGAGTTGATTGCTTGACAGTCAAATCCGTATTGTCAACCGTTACGTTATGGCCATCCGCCAACTGTTTAGCTTCAGTAGCAAACCCACTGATTGGATTGCTAACAGCGACGTTGTGCCCATCTGCCAACTGTTTAGCTTCAGTAGCAAACCCACTGATTGGATTGCTAACAGCGACGTTATGGCCATCCGCCAATTGTTTAGCTTCAGTAGCAAACCCACTGATTGGATTGCTAACAGCTACGTTATGGCCATCCGCCAATTGCTTGGCTTCAGTAGCCGCGCCGCTTGGCAAGGCCGCTGCTACCAGGTCTACCTGCAGGTTGCCAGAGGCGTCAACGTGTACCACTTGCCAACGGTCATTGACGCTATCGTAAGCCAGAAGCCCAAAGTGGCCCGCTGGTGGATGTGGGAAGTTTTGCTCTTTGGTCATAGGCCGGTTATCCCTTCGGGTTTTTCATCATAGCCGTTAGAAGAGGGGCTACCTGATTATGATTCCCCCTTATGTGCTATCCTTCTCCCACTTGTCGTCGCCGACAATCCAGCATTTCAGGACATCGCCGCTGGCTATTTCGTGCCACTTGGTTCGGACGTGTTCGCCCGCGTAAATCCAGGTATCCACCATTTGGCCTGTGGCAAGGCCGTCTGTCATGTTCTTGTGGCCTTGTACCACAAACTCCTGCCCACCACTGACGATGTAGAATACACAATCGGCGTTGTCCTTGTCCACCTCGCATGATGCCCGCGTCCAGTAGACTTTGTGCCCCTCCGGAATTTCGGGAAAGTCTTGCGTATGGGTTGAGGCCGTCGCCGTAGCGGTCATGTACTGCCGATAGCCCGCATATTGAAATGACATATTTCTAGCCCCCTTCACTTTGAGAGATAAATCAAAAGCCCTTGGTGTAGGGCTAGTTTAACGTGTCACCGATTACGCCCCGATACCTTGCGGTAGAAGCCGCTCCAACAGGACGTAGTTGGTTGCGTCATCCGCGTCGTCGTGGTCACGTGTTGTGACCTTTAGTTCAACCTGTTTCTCCAGGCCCAGGTCAAGCCAGGTCCGAGGGTTGGGGTCTTTGTCGAACAGGAACCCACGCGTGTTCTCAGGACAGATACCCCTGAACATGAATTCAGGCATATCGTCGCCGCCACCGCCTTCGAGCTTTTGGGTATTGTCAGTCCGCCCGCCTTGCAACGTGGTGTAGGTGGAAGCTGCCGCGCCCTCAGTGTCTCCAGGCACTCCAGCTCGCGCGTTGACGTAGCCAATGCCGACCTTAAAGCCGATGTCATCATTGTAGCCCGCTGCCAGAGAAGTGTTGACCAGGTAGCCATGCTGGAAGGTCATCAGCCGTGCCAGGATGTCAGAAGCGCCGTCCCAAAAAATGTCCTGACCTGACTTAAAGGTCAGCTTGATGTTTACCATCGGGTTGAACATATTGGTCAGCTGAGTGAACGCAGTGTCGTTTTCATCCACATCGGTTCGCAACAGGATACGACGGCAGGGATTAGAAGTGGGGAGCTTGGTGTTCTCCACCACCGCCTTGACTGTAGTCCACGCCTTGTATTCCTTTTTGTGGAGATAGCCGCCAGGGAACCCAGGCCCGCCTTTCCAACGCATGATAGCCACCAGGTCCAGGCCGATACCTGTGAACTGGCCCGAAGCCGCTGAATTGGTCAGCCAGAGTTCAGGATTCTCGCACTTGTCCAACTCGATCCCGTAATCCTCGTCTTGCGGATAGCGCCCGAAGTTGAGCAAGAACCAGTCATCCACACCGCCTGTGCCAAAGTTCAACTGTTTGTTGAACGGCATAATCCCCAAATCGAGGAAATGGAAAGCCGCCAGGGACAAAGCGTCAACGTGGCAGTACTCACGGGTAGCGTTGGCCTTGAAAACTATATCGTCAATATAGTCCCGAAGCCGCGCCTTTGAGAGTCCGGTACGCCCCAGGTTGCTGGTTGGCGAGCCAGAGAACTTTATCATGAGCGCCGACAGGTCGCCTTGATCTGGCAACGCGATCTTGTCAGTGGAGCCGACCGTCAGAGTCTTACCGTCTTCGATGATGTAGTTGTACCACATAGGTTTTCACCTCCTCTCTATAGTGTATTTGGTGAACGCACTAGGGCCTGCCCCAAGCGTCCATGATTGCGTTCATGGCCGCCACCATCTTGGCTTGCGCCGTGTTGCGATCCTTCGGGCCGGTTACGGCCTGAGCCGCTGTCTTGGCCGCATCGCCAGCCGCTAGAATCTGGCCGACGTGCGGGCCAATGTTGGTAGCCGCACGTTGGGCAGAGCCGGTGTAGTTCCCGGCCTTCTCCGTGGTGCGAGTGCGCCAGCCGGAAGTACCGAGGTTACGCGCCCCTTCCGCCGGTGTGCCTGCGGCAATGGCCGCCGCCAGACCGTCACGCATCCGCTGTTGTGCGTCGGGTGAGGCGTAGTTGCCCGCCCAGTCGTCGGAGTTGGCTACGCCCTGTTGGAACTTGGTTCCCGCGCCGCTGATTCCCTGCTGGAACCGCTGCAGGAATTCAGCCTGTGATAACTTGGCCATTCTGTTCCACCTCCCTTCTTTGATAATTGACTTATGAGTCCGGTTACACGGTACAGTGTCCACGAAACCTACATGCAATCTCCATACTTCTATTAAGGATATTTAGGGTTACCCCCTTGACAGATTGCGAAAGGTGTGATAAAATGGTACTAGAGTAAAGAGAAGGTCAGGCAGGGTTTACCCCCTGCTGCCCGCTGGCCGGGTTGGCGGAAGCTGAGGGTTCAATTCCTTCAGGAGCGGGCAGGAGTGGGTAAGCTCCAAATCTAGCAAGGAAAGGAACAAGGAAAATGACCGAAGAGCAAGTACTGAAACTGCACGGAATCAAGGGTACTTTGACGGCCTATGTGACCATCCAGCAAGTCACAATCAAGGTTGCCCAGGAGAGCCAGGCCGGTTGTACCTCCAGCTACATGGACGGTCATGACCGCGCCTCAATCGAACTCGCTTCCAAGGCCATCGAGCAACACCTGGTAGTCATGGCCGAAATTGACGATTTGTTAAAGGAGGTTCACAATGGCTAAGGCCAAAGTCCAAAAGCTCTCAGAGGTAGTGGATACCACAGTGCCCCAGGGATTCAACGATGGGCGATGGTTCCTTTTGGAGCACCAGCTTTACCAGGCCCAGACATCGCTCCAGACCGTAAGGTCTTTGTGTGAGCGAATCGGGGATTACCCTGAGAACCAAGACGAATGGGAGTTAGCCCGGTCAGCCCTGGAGATCGTTTCCCCGGTGTACGTTGACCTACTGGGAGCACTAGCAGCAACTAAGGCTCTTTTGGCCCAGTCGGAAGTTGCGGAAAGGGTAGGAGAAAAGGAGCTGTAAAATGGCTAAGAGAAACAGGGTAATGTTTGTGGAAGTGTTCAGGGGTATCACCTCCACCACAAGGGTTTACTTTCACAGAAAGAATACCACCACCCCTGAATACACTCCAACTCAAAGCTCGCTTGACAGACTGGAACCATTTCTCAAAGGCGGTCAGGTCTTTCTGAATGTGGACGGTATCATAATCCACAAGTGGC
>JAUWXW010000082.1 GCA_030616195.1 Chloroflexota bacterium
AGTCCAGTTCCTAGGGATCCGCCATGATGTACCCGATCTGATGCGCGAGGCTGCCCTCTTCGTAAGGCCATCTTCGCTGGAGGGTATGCCGTTGACTGTACTGGAGGCTATGGCGTCAGCGCTACCAGTGGTGGCGACCCCTATCGCAGGCACCGCCGAGCTTGTGAGAGATGGGACCCATGGTTACCTGATCCAGGTTGGCGACAGCGCGGCATTGGCAAACGCTATCACTAGGCTTCTGGATGACCGCTCTTTGGCTGAGGAGATGGGACGTCGGGGACGGGAACTGGTGGAGGGCCGCTATACCTGGGACGCCGTCCTAGACCAGACAGAGCGTGTATACGCTGAGGAGATGTGCCGTCAGTGAGCTATCGTCAGGTGTCGGGACAGGCACGGGTGGGTGTTGTGGGTAGGGGGTGGGTGGCCACTGCACGCCATATCCCCGTTTTTAAGCGAGATGGCATGGCCACCGTGAAGGCCCTGTTGGATCGCGACCTAAGCAGGGCGGAGTCAGCTGCCAAGCGGTTCCGCATCCCGCACTGTTTCAACCGTCTGGAAGAGTTCTTGCAAGAGCCTCTGGACGTGGTCTCGGTGTGCACACCGCCTGGGACGCATGCATCGCTGGTAGAGGCAGCGATCCGGGCCGGTAAGCATGTCCTGGTGGAGAAACCAATGACATTGACGTCTGAGGAGGGGAAGTCCCTGGAAGCACTCGCGCGTGAAGCGGGTGTTGTACTGTGCCCCGCCCACAACTTCCTGTTCTCTCGATCAACGCAGCAGGCAAAGTCGCTGTTGCGGAATGGCGAGGCTGGGGAGGTAAGCTGGGCGATGGGGGTGCAGTTGAGTAGCTGGCGTCGGCGTCTCCCTACGTGGTTCGACGATCTGCCGGGAGGGCTTTTTTTTGATGAAGCACCTCACTTGCTCTACTTGATGCGGCATTTCCTGGGAGATTTGCGAGTGGAGCAGGCTTGGCACACCAGCGTCAGCGGGAACTCATCGAGCAGATCCGAGCGAATGGAGGCTCGCTTGCAAGGGGCCCAGGGGACCGGTTACCTGACCATGTGGTTTGGAGCACCCTTTTCGGAATGGTTGTTCTTCCTGTTCTGTTCTCGTGGCGTGCTCGTACTGGACCTGTTTCGAGATATCCTCATCCATTTGCCGCCGGAACAGGCCCACAACGCGCCTGACATCTTGAAGTCGTCGGCGTTGGGCACTCTCCAGTTGTGGGGGGGGATTGGCAGCTCCGGTATGCGGCACGCCCGCGGCCAATTGTTCTACGGGCACGACCTGCTGATACACAAGTTCCTGGATGCGGTGATTAACGGCGGCGAACCCCCTGTTTCGGCGCGGGATGGATGGGAGGTGGTCGCTTTGATGGAAGAGATACTACGGCGCTCTTCGCAAGGGGGATAATTCCGATGAGGGAGGCCACTGCCAAAGATGCTTGTGGACGTTGCCCGACGGTGGAAATCAGAAGAGGCCGATGCTATTGTCGTCCTCATAGCGCTACTGGCCTTGTACAGTGGGCTCCGCTGGATGATGATGAGTGGAGAGGCAGCGCCGCCGGGATCGGATGGTGGGAACTGGCTTGCATTCAGCAGGGAGCTCTTCGGGGACAATGTGAAGGCAGCGGATGCAGCCTGCCCCCCGGTGTTTCTGTTGCTGCTTCGCAGTTCTCTGTCGTTTCTGTCCCCCTTGGTCGCTTTGAAAGTGCTGGGGCTGGTGACAGCTGCCAGCTTGAGTATCCCAGCATATCTCCTCCTTCGGACAGCAGTTGGTTCATGGCTGGCTGCCCTGCTGGCAGCGGCTGTCGCGGTCATGGACTACCATAACGAGGTGCTGGCCTGGGGAGGCTACCCACAACTGCTGGGCGCTGCTTTCCTATTGCTCTCCGTCTACCTATTACTCCAAGGATTGTACACGGGCAAGCTCCGATTCTTTGCAGGTTCCGCTGTTTGTACAGGCCTTACGGTAGCTACACACACCCTGTCCGCCGTCCAACTAGCTCTAGCCTTGGCGGCGCTGCTGGCCATTCATGCCTATGGGCGACGAGGTGTCCCCGCCTCACCGCCGAGACGCCACTTAGGGCGGCTGCTGCTATTCTGGGTGGTGACCACGGGTGTCCTGACCCTGGCGGTTGTTCCCTTCTACGTTAAGACAATCGGTCTATGGGCGGGGAACCCCGCGAACCCTCATGAGTTTAATCTGCTGGAGTTCTTGGGCACCTTTGGCTCCTGGCACAGCGAAAACTATATGTGGCTAGCGGCAGCAGTGGTCGGTGGTGCTGCTACGTGGTGGGCGGTCTTGGCCCGGCGTCGCCTTTTTCTGGCTGAGGCGGTAGCAGCCCTCTTGGTGTCCTCGATATTGGGGTTCGTATTCCTCCAAGAAATAAGGTCGGCCCATCTGCTGCAAGTCGGGTTGCTGCTCTCGGTCGGTGTAGTCGCAGCACTGGCGACAAAGGAGATGGTTTCCTGGCTGGCAGGGGTCGGCCGTCGGAAGTTACGGTTCTTGGCCATCGCGTTTGTTGTTGCCTTCGTGTGTGGTGTCCTGCTGTTTGGTCAGTGGCGAGCTCAGCTGGCATTCGATTGGTACCGTGTTGTGGACAATCAAGTGTTAGCGGCTCTGGATTGGGTCCAAGATCGCGGGTCTCCGGGAGACCGAGTCATCGCCAACGAGACGCCAGGTGGTGGTATCCTCGGGTGGTGGGTGGAGGGCTATGTAGGGTTGCCAACCTACCACGCTGTGGACGCACGCTGGCTCTCCTTTCGTCAGGAGAAGGAACAGGCTGAGGTAGCTCACCGCTTCCTTTCGCCAGACACTGAACCTTCAGAACTTCGCAGGATGGCGGAGACATACGAAGTTCGATTCCTGCTGCTACACAAAGAGACGTTGGACAATGAGTTGTCGAACCTTCTGGAAGCAGGCTTTGTGTCCGGTTTTGAGAACCAAACCATGATAGTCTTAACGAACGGAGAGGCGAGACCCGCCAGATGAGGAGCAGGGTAAGAGGCTTCCGACGTGTTGGGGCTCTTCTAGCCGGGGTGGGGATACTCACATCTATCCTGGCGGTAATCCTGGTGGTTGGGGATCTACGCGAGATTCGTATTCTCTGGGACGAGTTGCGCTGGCACAGTCTCGTCTGGGTGGTACCGCTGGCTGTGGCGAACCACGGGCTGCGCTACTGGCGGTGGGAGATCCTGCTCAAGCTGGTAGCTTCCAGCAGTTTCAAGCGATCCATTGCTGTGCTCCTGTTCTCAGCTGGCTCATTGCTCGTCTTCACGCCTGCTCGGGTGGGTGAGGTGGCTAAGAGCGTCTACGCACGGGACTCCTTCGGCATCCCAATGGCAACCAGCCTGCCTATTCTCGTAGTCGAGCGCCTGGGTGATGCGGTCGTCATGGCGCTGCTCGCCACACTGGGACTGCTGCTGATCGGTGAGACTACGAACCTGTTGCTGGCTTGTATCATCCTTGGAGCAGCTCTGCTCATCCTCGTTGTAGGAAGGCCACTGTTGGAATGGGGGACGCGCTGGAAGCTTTTTCGGCTACAGGTAGGCTCGAGGCTGGGACAAACGCTCAGTCTGGCCAATGCAAGCCAACATTCGCTGCTCGCACCACGCCCACTAGGGGTTAGCCTCGCATTGGGAACCGGTGCCTGGGTAGCAGAAGTGCTTATCTATTTCCTATGCCTGTCTGCCATCGGAGTCCCTGTAGACTCTCATCTGTTCGTGGTGGCCCTAGCCGTGTTCCCACTTGCCTCGCTTGGCGGCAGTCTCTCTTTTCTGCCGGGAGGTCTGGGGGCGACGGAGGGCGGTCTAACGGCTCTGGGGATTCTTCTCGCTGGGCTTTCTCTAGAGACGGCAATTCTGGCTGCGCTGCTCTCCCGAGCTGCCATCCTCGGCACTATTGTGTTGGCGGGGATTGTATCTCTTCTGTTCTTGAATCGCATGCCCCGGCCGCAGCAAGTCAGTCTACATTAGGAGTGTTTTTGCAAACTGGCCTGCAAGCTAAAGGACATGCCTCCCTCCCACCCTGGCCTCCTCCACATGAAGCCTGAGAGGGACCACGAAGGCTACCAACGCCAAGCCACACCAAAGATACACAAAGCCTTTAACGTCTCCGCACATTGACCACTGCACAAGAAGTAAACCGATGCACAGCGATCAAATGCCCTCTTCCTGAGCCACTGAGTTTCAACATTGCCTCTAACGACTACTTCCACACAAAATTTACTCATAATAGGCGATTAATATTGTAAGCCCATTGTAAGCCCTTTGTAACCTCATCTTCACATCCTTAATTGGTTTCTTAATTCCAGGGGCATAAACTCATATCCTGCACTGATTGTATGGAGAGGTGAGGGAAAATGCAAAAGTTAAAGTTAAAGCCAGCTAAAAGGGCTGCCAGCATTCTCCTGGCGGTAGCAGTCGCCTTTTTTCTGCTTTTTCTGTTTCTCATAGGGCCAAAGACAGCTGAGGCAGTCAGTGTTACCGTTAGTCCGTCTGTCAGCAGTGTCACTGTGGGTGGTTCGATAACATTTACTGTCAATATCGTCATCCAGTCCAATGAGCGCATCAAGATTGCGAGTGTGAATCTGGGCATCTTTTCCGATGCTGGGGGCACCACGCAGCTCACTGCTTCTCCCTATAGCTCTCCGCGAAGCATGACCTTCTATTCCGCAACTACCTCCACCGGATATGGATACCTCTCCGGGGACGGGTATTCCTTTGGCTACGGGTACGGCTATGGTGGGATTGCAACCGTAGTCTATCGCTGCACTGTGGCTACCACTGGCTGGGCCACTGGCACATACTATGCCAGAGGTGATGTTGTCGCCACAGACGAACAAGGTAGCTCTCCCCAGACCTATTCCTCCAGCACCACGGCATTTACCGTGACTTCTGCACCTGCACCTGGACCAGTGCCTACGGTTGAGCCTACAGTTGAGCCTACGGTTGAGCCTACAGTTGAGCCTACAGTTGAGCCTACAGTTGAGCCAACAGTTGAGCCAACGGTTGAGCCTACAGTTGAGCCAACGGTTGAGCCTACAGTTGAGCCTACAGTTGAGCCAACGCCAACGCCGGTCGACTTGTCAGACGTAATCGATGAGGGTGGCGTGGTGCAGCAGGACGTCCAGTACAGCACTCCTGACGGAGTGATGGGGATCCAGGTTGGCAGTGGCACCACCGCGCTAACGGCAGACGGTGAGCCGCTGCAATCTATAGAGGTAGATTTGGTAGCGCCCGCAGAAGTACCCCCACCGCCGCCCAACGCCTACATAGTCGGTTCCACCTATGACCTTGGGCCAGAGGGCGCAACCTTCAATCCTCCAATCGCGCTAACCCTAGATTATAACTCCGGCTCGATCCCAGAGGGGGTCGCTGAAGAGGACCTGGTTATCGCTTATTACAATGTGGCCACAGGGCAGTGGGTATCGCTTCCCTCCACCGTCGACACGGTGAACAACACCATCACGGCTGAAGTGAGTCACCTTACCAAGTTTGCCATACTTGCCGCACCTGTTGTCGAGGCAGTGCCATTTAACACGTGGTTGGTCTTCGGCCCGATCCTCGGTGTTCTGGCGATAGCCGGACTGGCATTCTACTTCTTGATAATGAGAAGGAGAAGGCGAACCTGGATAGCAACTTAAACCGAAGTGCTGGGGATTCGACGAGGAGGCTATGTGGCAACCTACTCCAGGCTTGCCACATAGCCTCTGTGGATGCCTTCAGGGTTCATATCAGGCGCCGGCGAGAGAAAATTGAAGTAGACCACAGCCACCCACAGCTTATCCTCACCAAAGCCAGCATGGGATACTTCCTGGCAAAACCAGACTAGGCCAGCAGTTCCCATCCCAAGAGCAATGGTAGCCTCTACGTGGCAAACCGCACCAAAGCCAAAATCGTAATCTTTTCGTAAGCTTTTCTTCATGTTCTTGTAATGTCCTTAATCCAAAATTAGGAGGGGTTGTTTCTATATTCGTCACTGGAAGCTCCTACGATAGGCGTGCCGTTTGGTGATGTTTGGCATGTCATGTCATTTTAAGACTTGTTTAATGGAACCAACGAGATGCTCATATTCGGACATGCCGGGATCACACTCGGCGCTGCGGCGTTGCTAAATGGTGCTCTCTCCAAGAGTTGTCTCCCTACCGCGCAGGGCTGCACCTCTGGCAGCAAAGCGTCGTGGCTTACGTCCTTGGGAAACCACATTGATATAAGACTTCTGCTCATTGGCTCACTCCTTCCAGATATTGTGGATAAGCCCATAGGACTGTATTTGTTTAGAGACTCCTTCAGCACCGGCAGGATATTCTGCCACACGCTTCTGTTCCTCTCCATCATCACCGTTGCCGGACTTTATCTATTCAAAAGCCGGGGGAAGGTCCGACTGCTCATACTTTCGTTTGGGACTCTAGCCCATCTCATATTAGATCAAATGTGGCTTGTCCATCAAACTATCCTCTGGCCACTCTATGGCTTCACTTTTCCACCTACAGATCTTACAGACTGGACGCTTGACAGATTTCACGCCCTCACTCATCCAGGCATATATGTACCTGAACTCATAGGGGCAGTCATACTCATCTGGTTTATCTTGATGCTAGTGCGCAACAGAAAGGTCTATGCGTTTGTCAAGAAGGGGAAAATTTTGTGATAGCATATCATCTAATTCATTCTTGAAGCTAAAATCAAGGGCGACACCGGTTTTTTGTCCGTCTGGTGATGCCCCGTGTCGCGCAGTGGATTGGCAAAAGGATTAGTAAAAATGCGTATCTGGGACAGCTTTGATAAGCCTTAGCCAGTCAGAGGTTGCTCCATGAAAAAATTTAGAAAAAAGGAGCACGTGAAACAATAGCCTGACTAATCAATTAAAGATAAGGTCCACGCGTGAAAACGTGCAGACCTTATCTTTGGCTGATCGCCTTGATTATCCTTTCAGGTGCACCTTTTTCACTATTCTATCATGCGGTAACCTCTCTAGTCCTCAATTCAGTATCCGGTAATCTAACTGGAAAAGTGTAGGGTCTATTGCGGCTACGCCATCCTGATGCAACAATCTGCACTTTCGTTGTCTGGATTGCACATTCTGGACGATTGTCATATATTGAACAAGACACATAGAAGTGAGAAATCCTGTTTACATTTTGAGGCGCTCTTTAACAAGTTCGAGCATTCTCTC
>JAUWXW010000134.1 GCA_030616195.1 Chloroflexota bacterium
CGCTTCATGAGGAGTAGACCGTAGCCCAAACACTGGTTGTCATGCACAATATCGAACTTCTCTCGTGACAAAGGCCCTCTCAGCTTGAGATAGGCTCTCATGCTGAAGGTAAACGGCTCAGGGAATGTCCCAAGGCGCACAGCTATGAATTCATAGAAGTTGATGGGCCTCAGTATACGAAGTGGCCGGGGCGGAAGACGCCAGGGCTTCACAGCATAAAGATCCAGGCTTTCAAGTTTGTGTACCTTCACGCCATCCACCACGATGGGATGCGGTGGACCCGATAGCAAATGGACTTCGTGCCCTAGGTTACACAGTTCTTTGGAGAGATAGTGAATATAGACTCCCTGCCCCCCACAGTACGGCTCCCCTCTGTAGGATAGAAGGCATATCTTCATGACCCCCCCGCTCACTCTCTTTGGTTTCTCAATTGCAAGAATGGAGAAATGGCGAAAAAGCTTATTGTGGCAAGCACTAGAAGGTATCTCTTGGTGACTCTATTATCACTGCAACCTGCACGGGGCCAAGTATAGCACAATCGTTCACGAATAACCAATCCGAATGATGGTTGCCACCCGATTGAGCAAAGTACCTCGCTCGCCGACTACTGCGTGCCTTTTTGGATCTCCTTTCCCCTTCTCGACCACCTCAGGCGTAACCCTATGAGGGCAGTCAGGCCGCACAACAGGAGAGCCTTTCTCAGCCCAGGCATAGGCTCCCAAAACCCCCGCTGGAACGAATCCATGATATCACCGACAGGAATGTTGGGAACCTGTAACGATCTCTCGCCCGTCTCAGGATCCTGCTGGTAGAACTTGACCCCGGGATTTTCCAACTTTGTCGCCTCTTTTTCTTCGTATTTCACCCACATATGTATCGGAGAAAGGTTAAGGGTGTAGGGGATATCCTTTGCCTCAAAGACAGAGGCCAGGACCAAAGTCCGCCCTTTACAGTCCCCTTTCCCTTTCTGCAGCACCTCCTCAACGCTGGGGAAATACCAGGGCATACCATATGTTTCCCAGTCATAGCTATAAGGTATCTGTTGATCCACTGCCCTCTCAATAGCCGCAGGATCATCGGAGGGAACGTCTTTGTATAGGGATGCAACAGCCACAGGGTCAATATCCGAATCAGCAATCCTTCGCACACTTGTGACCAGGTTCAAAGGATTGGGATACAGAACTAAGAGTATCCACAAAAACACAAGTAGAGGAAAGCATATGCGGAAGACTCTTCTCCAGAAATGGCTTCGTACCATTTGCCACCTTCGCTATTTGCACCTACCAGCTAACAGGCAAAACCCAGATTACCTTAGCGCCGCTGTGCTGGTCAAATTCTAGCATGTGCCGCCGTAGCCGTCGAGTTTGTCATGTCCTGCTCTATATATGACGACCGAACTAGAGCGGTAGGGTGGGTGAAGCGGAGCGAAACCCACCGCAATGCATTGGGGATGGTGGGTTCCATTTCATTCCACCCACCCTACAGGGCTAGCATCAGATAAATCCAGGTCAGGTGGGGCACCTGACACTCACAGACAATTACCCCTTCTTGCCATAGGGCGGGTGCTTCGTCACCCGCCCCGGCTCGTCCCCGCTGCGTAGGGCCGCAAGGCGACCAACCTGTTCCCCGATCGCCGTTCTTTAGAGAATCAGCCCCGTAGTATGCTACGGGTTAGCGTGGTATAATAATCCTTCCAGCTTGCTTACAGATATGGTACAATTGCTCGGCATAAAATGAGTTATTCCCTGGGCATAGACATTGGCTCTGTCAATGCCAAGCTGGCACTAATTGACAAAGATGGCGGAGTAGTCCAGCTTGATAGTGAAAAGGTAACCTCCAGCCCTAGGGCTGCAGTCGCCACACTGATTGCAAGACTGGGCCAGCAATTCAATCTCCAAGAGATGGTCACCGCTGCTGTGTCTGGCTCCGGCAGGAACGTGATACCCAAAGAGCTAAGCTGGGCAGAATACAGTAGCTCACTGGCCATTGCCTCCGGACTTCTTCATTCCCATCCACAGGCAAAAACCGTTATCCAAATTGGTGGGCAGAGTTCCTTCGTCATAACACTGGAGGATGGCCTGAGAAAGCCCTGGAAGGTAGCTTCAAACCCTCTTTGTGCCGCAGGTACTGGAAGGTTCCTGGAGCAACAGGCATACAGGCTTGGAATCAGCCTGGAAGACCTTTCTCGTCAGGCACTGGAGTTTGAAGGCACCACTCCAAGGATAGCCGCCAGGTGCAGCGTTTTTGCCAAGACTGACCTTATCCACCTTCAGCAGAAGGGCGTTCCACTTGGGGCAATGCTCTACGCTCTCTGCGGCAGCGTATCTCGAATGGTCGCCTCTCTCAAGAAAGGAATTTTCGAGGAACCAGTCTATTTCGTTGGTGGCGTTGCTGCCAACAATGCCATATTAAAGTCTCTCAAAGAGGTGCTCTCAGCCAGAAATGGCTATCAAGTCGATATCGCTGTCCCTGAGAATTACTTTTACATCGAGGCTTTGGGGGCAGCCCTACTGGCAAAAGAATCCGGCAGGAATTCAACAGTAACTGCTCTACCCCAAGATGAGACGAGGCAACTCTATTTTGAAACGCCACCACTCAAGAAAGGCACCCCGCCAGATAGCCACTGGGTGCCATCCAGAATAGAGAAACCCTTTACAGGTTATCTCGGGGTCGATGTTGGCTCGACCAGTACGAAAGCAGTGATAATGGACGAGGCAGGCAAAAGCGTGGTAGCAAAGAGCTACTTGATGACCGCAGGGAGGCCCATTGATGCCGTAAAGGAGGTTTTTCGAAACCTGCTACAAGATGTGGCTGATAATGCCAGCATAGCCGGCGTGGGTGTTACCGGCTCAGGGAGATACTTGATTGGCAGCTTTATTGGTGCAGACTTGATAAGGAATGAGATTACTGCACAGACAAGAGCTGCAGCAGAGCTGGACCCTGAAGCAGACATTATTGAGGTAGGTGGACAGGACTCGAAGCTGGTTATCAAGCGAAATGGTATCGTCGTCGATTATAACATGAACAAGGCATGCGCCGCTGGAACCGGCAGCTTCATTGATGAACTGGCTGAGCAACTTGGTATTCACGTTCAAAATGGTGAATTTGCCGATCTGGCGTTCAAGGCCCCACATACCATTGACCTGGGAACAAGATGTGCTGCCTTTATGGAACAAGCAGTGGCCTCAGCCCAGCAAGAAGATATGCCACTTGAGGTCATAACAGCTAGCCTCGCCAACTCGATTGCCGGAAACTATCTCTCCAAGGTTGTCGAAACAAGAAAACTAGGCGAAAAGGTAATACTTACCGGTGCAGTATTCTACAATGATGCTGTTGTCTCTGCTTTTGGAGAGGCGTTACAAGAAAGGTCAATCATCGTACCGGAACATAAGGAAGTAAGTGGGGCTATAGGTGCAGCGCTGCTGGCAAAAGAGGAGATAGCAGGCAAGAGCTCAAAGTTCAAAGGATTTCAAAATGTGGTCGACAGCAATCACAAGCTTACCACTTTTATCTGCAAGGGATGCGACAACAACTGCACCATAAGTCGCCTGGAAATACTTGGCGAACAGCCTACATTCTACGGCAGCAGGTGCGACCGCTATGACAGCACCACCAGCCGAGAAAGACTGGAAACCGCCTTTGACGTACGGGAGAAGCTGCTTCTCAAGGAATACAGGGAAGGTGACGGCAAGCCCTCGGTTGGGATTCCCAGGGGGCTGCTGCTATATGATTACGCCCCGCTGCTTATCGGCTTTCTCAACGCACTTGGCGCCAAGGTCGTCCTTTCAGGCAAAACCAATAAACAAATCATAGAGCAGGCTACGGAGTTGAGCTATACCGACAGTTGCTTTCCCCTCAAGCTACTACACGGCCATGTGGCCAGCCTCAACGAAGTTGACTACATTCTCTATCCCTGCGCTATTCGACTGGGCTTAAAAGAAGGGGATGAGAACCAGAAATACTCCTGCCCCCTGGTTCAAGCAGCGCCCTTCATCATAAAGCAGGTTCTCGATCTTGAACCACAACTGCTAATACCAATGATTGACTTCAGCAGAGGCGATGCTGAGGCGATAAATAGCCTGGCAGATGCGGCCACACAAATGGGGTTCACCAAGAGACAAGGTAAGACGGCCGCCCTCGCTGGCATCAAAACTCAGCGGGAATTTGAAGCAGCACTGGTGGAGCAGGGGAAGAAGCTGCTACAGCAGATCCATCAGAATAACCAGTTAGGTGTAGTGGTTTTCGCCCGGTCCTACATGTCCCAGGATTCAGGAGCAAATCTTGGCATATCCGAGGAGCTGGCTAAGCTAGGTGTAGTGCCGATACCGCTCGACTTTCTACCGCTGGACTCAGTAAACGTCAGAGAATATTCAGACCGACCTTATTGGTTCTACGAAAGCAAACATATAGCTGGTGCAGCGATAACGGCCCGAGACCCGCTGCTATATGGTCTGGCGCTGACGAATTTTGGCTGCGGTCCAAACTCGTTCATACTCAACATTGTGACGGATATCATGGGCAACAAGCCTTTGGGTCAACTGGAGATCGACGAGCACGCAGCCGAGGCTGGCGTTATCACCCGTCTCGAAGCCTTTGTAGACACCATCAAGGCCTTTGCCCGCTCATCCAAACCGCACGACGTTCCGACCCTGAAGAATATCTATCGAACGGCGCCGGTAGCTCTCAATGCAAGCAAGAAAGTCATTCTAATTCCACGGATGGCTGCCCATGCCGAAGCACTTGGTGCAGCCATGGAAGCCTTTGGAGTTAGAGTAATCGTACTCCCTGAGGCAGACGAGAGGAACCTCCTTTACAGCAACAAGATGACCTCAGGCAAGGAGTGCCTGCCCTATCGTGTGACCCTGGGCGACTTTATGAGGTTCTACTATGAAGGCAACGGTGATGGCGTCGATCTGGACGATGTTGAGGGCTTCATGGCCAGCGCCTTTGGGCCTTGCCGCTTTGGGAAATACGCTGTAGAGCAACGCAGGATACTCAGGGAGATTGGCTTTGACCTTACCATACGGACCACCGTGTCAAATACTGCCTATAGCGATTTCAACCTTGGCTCAGCGTTCGAGAGACTGGCCTGGAAGAGTGTTGTCGCTATGGACTACCTGGAAAGGCTTGTTTGGCGCACTCGACCCTATGAAAAATCGCCAGGAGCAACAGACAACCTCTTCAGCGAATACGTGGCCAGACTTGCCGACCGCATCCGCCGCAGGGAAGCTTTCGATGACGTTCTGAGAGATGCCACCGCTGAATTCAAGTCACTGATCGACCCCGAAAAGCCCAGAAGGCCAATTGTAGGCATCAACGGCGAGATTTTCCTGCGGTCTAACACCTTCAGCAATAGCAATCTGGTAAGAGAGTGCGAGAAGGCAGGGCTTGAGGTTGTCGTCTCGCCGATCGGAGAGTGGTTCAAGTACCTTACACACCGGAAAATTGAGGACGGCTTTAGGGACAGGCAGTTGAAAAAGATTGTGACCGGTTACTTGAGGCAGTTGTGGCAAAAACGGGCTGAGAATTCGGTGGCTGCCTATTTCGC
>JAUWXW010000042.1 GCA_030616195.1 Chloroflexota bacterium
CCCATATATTGGCTCCATCAAAGCAGACACCAATAGGGTGATCACCGACATCATAAGTTCCCAAGATAGTCCCAGTGCTTGCTTGAATCTTGGTCACTGAGTCATCCTGGTGGTTTGGCACCCAAATATTGGCTCCATCAAAGCAGATCCCGAAAGGGTAGGCGCCGACACTGTAGATATCCACTAAGATCCCATCGCTTGCCCAAAGTTTGGTCACGGTGTCATCAAGATTGTTTGCCACCCAGATGTTACCTCCATCAAAACTAATAGCCCAAGGGCCGTCGCCGACATTATAGGTTCCCAAGATGGTCCCGTCGCTCGCCCGAAGCTTGGTCACCGTGTCACCGGTCCAGTTTGCCACCCAGATGTTAGCTCCATCAAAGCAGATACCCGAAGGGCTGCCGCCGGCACTATAGGTTCCCAAGGTGGTCCCATCGTTCACCTGGATCTTGGTTACCGTGGCATCGTTAATGTTTGCCACCCAGACGTTAGCCCCATCAAAGCAGATATCCGTAGGATCGGTGCCGACATTATATACAATGCCAGCCTGGTTTACTTCATACCAGCGTAGCAAGGCAACCTGCATAGGATTGTAGCCAAGACCAGGGGGGCCTTGCTCACCCTGCAGTCCCTGTTCACCTTGGGGTCATTGCTCACCTTGGACGCCTTGCTCCCCCTGGGGTCCCTGCTCACCTGCAGGCCCAACGGCTCCTCGTGGCCCCCTTTCACCTTCGGGAAGACATGCTGAGCCTAGACCTGCAACAATTACAATGGCCACCAAGAACAGAATACCCAGAGCCTTCATTCTGCACCTCCTTTTGTCTGTATGGTATTTCCGGATATGCAATCATCTCTCAAGTGCTTGGAAACGTTAGGGGCATTATACCACCCCAACCCTAGCTTGGATGCAGGTTGAGGCTTGGTGGATACGGCGCTGGGAGCGTGGAGTCCGAGGATAGCCTTAGGCTCTACAGGGCGATAGTGTAGAGGGAGTTCTGAATTTTACCTGGACTGATTTCTGGGGGGCGGGTCACCTGAGACGGCAATAGCAGTCATGTTTCCCTCCAACTCACGGTATACTGTATGTCTCTCACATCGGGACGTGGTTTCTCCACCTCCCATATTCCGGTGATACCGGTTTCCTTGGCGGCAAGCTCGAAGTGGCACATAGCGATTCCCATGTCGATACGCTGAAGATCTACGCCTCTGAAAATCATATCATAGCCCCTGGTCCGCTTGAGACAAAAGTGAAAAGTACCGTGGTCTTTCTGCCGGATGATTCGCCAGGGCTGGTTGTTTGAAGCAGAAGGCCCAAGCCTCACGCATTCAAGCGGGGTGATGTATTTGCCTGAAGCGTCCTTCGAAAGAGGTATGTTCGTATTCACATCAAAGAACAATTCCTCCCATGGCTTTCTCCTGTCGGACTTGGCGAAGCGCCTGATGGCCATCTCCTTGACCGTCCTTTTCTTGCGTGCATACCCAATCGGGCTAATCGCCGGGACAATTTCATCATCGGAGACACTTATCCTCTTTGCGAAACTCGCTCTCTTGAATGTGCCGCCCAACCAGCACGTTCCCAGGCCGAGACTCGTCGCTGCAAGTATCACCTTCTCAAAGCAATACCCGACATCCTCCATTGCTCCATGATCCCTCTTGGCGGCGCTAACGATGTACATCTTTGCGCCTGTGATGAAACCGTAGGTTCCAAGTTTCTTGATCTCGCTCCTCTCGATTTCCGAGAAATCGATGAGATCAAATCTCACTCTGTTACCGAATGGTCCTTTGTGGTTTGTGTGAAGCAGGCTGATTATCCTCTGCTTCTTCTCCTCTTCAATCGCCTGATCTGCATATGTTCTTACGGATACTCGCCTTTTGATTGCCTCGATCACCCACTCCATATCCTTCCTAGCTATGTTCAAGAACAAGTCTGCCATCGTGATCCGCGCCTCACCTGCCCCCAAGCATTGTATCACTTGTTGAGTTAGAGTTCCCGGCGTTAGAGCTGGCTGGACGGCCTGGGGAGCTGGAGGCCGATAGCCGAGAGAGCTATGTGGCTGTACCACCCAAAGTCCAGCTTGGATACAACTTTACGCTAACGGGAATGTTACACTAGGAGCATAAAGTTTGAGGATAGCCTCGGCTTTATAGGGCGGTAGTGTGGAGGATGTGAGTTTTTGCTAGCGTGTAAGTCCTGTCCCCGAAGTAACTTCTCTACTAATCCTGGTCTCCCTGCGTGGTCTCTTCTGCTTGAGGCTCGCCAGGAGTGGCTCCCACATCTTCAATAGCAGCAGCTGCAGCCTCACCTTGGCTATTCTCAGTTCCAGCAAGCCTCACCCCGACCGCCTGGGAACGACCATTGCGCCCCTGTCCAACTTTGAATTCTACCTCCTGCCCTTCTCTAAGGGAACTATAGTCCACGCCTTGGAGCTCGCTGCGGTGAAAGAAAAGCTCTTCTCCCTGCTCTGGCTTGATAAAGCCATAGCCACGGTCTGTCATTAGTCGTCTAATTGTGCCCTTAGGCATGTTGTGCACCCCCTTTGCTCTCTCCAAATTCGCCTCGCTAAGTTTAGCACAAATCCCTGCTGACATTATACCACGCCACTCAGCTTGGATACGGGAGCAGGCTTAGGCCAGTATTACACAAGAAGCATAAGTTTGAGGATAGGCTGAAGCTCTACAAGTCAATTGTGTTGCCTTTCTTTTCCTTGACGAATCTGACTCCCATTTCAAATGCTTTTTCACAGTCTAGTGGGAATACTTCCTTGCGTCTCTTTGCTTTCTTCTCAGGATCAAAAAGGCCACCAACCACCTTTGAATAATCCTTAAACTGATAAGTATCAAAACTAAAGAGTGACTCTGAAACCCCGAATATCATTTGCAGTACCATTTGGTAAAGACCTAGGTGTTGACCCCAACCTAATCCTTTCATCTGCTCCTCTGTAACATTCATCGTATAAATAAGCCCCGCATTGATCCTTTTGGGGAAAAGCGACTGTGGAGGATCAGTATATGTCATATACGGGAACATCAAACGCTCCATGAATGATTTCATTACTCCTGAAACGGTTCCATAATAGATAGGGGAACCCAGGATGATGGCATCGGCTTCCTCGACCTTCCTTAGGATTGGTGCCAAGTCATCCTTTGCTGCGCACTTGCCATAACTTCTGCCACCTTTCGTTTTGCATGCAAAACAGCTCCTACATCCCTTAAAGTCTAGATCATATAGATGAATGAGTTCTGTTTCTGCTCCCTGTGAGGCAGCTCCTTTAAGAGCTTTGGTCAGCAGAGTTGCTGTGTTCCATTCTTTCCTTGGACTTCCATTAAATGCCAGAACGTTCATTTGTTACGCCTCCGATTGAATTAGCCTCGTTGAATGCAGCGAGTGAAGTCGCCAACCATTATACCACCCCAGACTCAGCTTGGATGCAGGTTCAGGGTTGGGGGGTGAGCTACACTCGGAATCTGAGAGGCTAGGGTTGATTGAATAAGCCGCCCCCAGGTCGGGATACACACCGGCGGGGGCATCCCGACCAACCCCACCCACGGTCTCCACCCTGATTCCGGAAACCCGGTCCAGGCTATTCTCCATCTTGCAGGCTACGTTGCACGTTTGGCAACCAGTGCACCTGTCCAGGTCAATTAGTAGTCCGTATCTCTTAGCCATTTTCTAGTCCTCCCTGACTTTCTCCACTTCTACCAGGACATCGTAGTAAGCGGAGTTTGGTTCGTAGATCATTTCCTGAGCTCGATTGATAACGCTGTGGGTCAACTCCTGGTGGCTTCCCTCAAGGAAGTGCTCCGGCCACCACCCCTGGGTGACGTTAACTGTGCCGGGTTTTATCCCTTCGTGCGCTTTGGCTTTGAGCTTCATCCTACCCCGGTCGTTGAACACGCGTACGGTATCGCCGTCTTGGATGTCTCTGGCCTCAGCATCGACAGGGTTCATCTCCAGGTACGGCTCGGGCTCCAGCTCGCTCAGCCAGCCAACATTGGCCAGCGTAGAGTGCGTGCGAAACCGGGTATGCGTGGTCAAGAATACCAGGGGATATTTCTGGCCCAGCGGCTTCCTTGCACTTTCCAGGGGTTCCAGGTAGCATGGCAACTCCTGCCCCATTTCCAGTAGTCTTTCGCAGTAGAACTCCATTCTGCCTGATTGGGTCAAGAAGCTGGGGAAATTCGGACGAGGTGGGGCCTTAACCGGGCCCTGCTTGAGCTTTTCCAGCGTTATTCCCATTTCAGCGGGATATCCCGATGACAACAGTGTCTCAATCAACTGCTCGTCACTCTTCTCGAAGTAGTCGCCTAGACCCATCTTGCCTGCCAGTTCCCTGACTATTTGCGTGTCTGGCTTGCATTCATACAGCGGCTCAATGGCTTTGTGCTGTAACTGGAAATAGTCCATCATGGAAGGTGTAACATTAATCGACGGTATCAAATCACTCTGTTCAAAGAAGGTGCAGGCTGGCAGAACAATGTCGGCATATCGGGCGCTGGCACTCATGAAGATATCCGCCACCACGATCAACTCTAGCTTGGGAAAGAGCTCCCGGGTGACCCGGTTGGCATCAGGAAGCTGATTCACCCAGTTTTGTTTGGCGATCCACAGGGCCTTGATCGGATAGGGATCGCCCTTGTCAATGGCGTCGTATGCCTTCAGGATTGGCATGAAGCTACAGGTCATAATCCCGTGGAGGTATGCGTACAGCTCGTAGACAGGGAGCTGTGGCGCTACCGGATGAAGGTTGCCGGTAATGGCCGCCAGGGTGTTTATAGCTCGGAAAAGGAGGTCGCCATGGAAAGTCCTCTGGAATCCCATGCCCCTGTAGGTGGCGACGGGCCTGCTATGAGCGTAGTCCAAAGCCAGATTCCTGATGGTGTTGGCAGGAACCTCTGTGATCTCCGAGACCTTCTCAGGAGAGTATTCCTGGGCTCTGTCTATCAGCAATTGGAAGGCAGGCCGACACTCAATGCTGCCTACCCGGTAAACACCGGTGAGGGCCGGCACTATTCCAGGAGCATCACAGGCACGCGCCTCACCCGACGCCGTCTCCCAGACCATGTACTTCTGCTCAGACCCGCCAGCAACGACTTCGTTTTCCTTCAGGAAGAGTCCGGTTTGACTGTTAACCAGAAACGGACCCACAGTGTTGCGCGTGATGAATGAGCTATCGTATAGCTGCTGTTCCAGGACAACGTTGATCATTCCCAGGGCCATGGCAGCATCGGTACCGGGCCTAATCCGGATATACTGGTCCGCCTTGGCGGCTGTGGCGGTGAAGCGCGGATCGATGACCACTACTCGCGCTCCGCGCTCCCGGTCGTCCCGGATTGTGCGCATGGTAAAGGGCGAGGTTTCGGCCGGATTATTACCCCAGACGACACATAACTCCGGTTTGTCGAAGGCGGTCAGATATGTGTCTCCCCATATAACCCCGAAGCTGGCCATGTCCCCGCTGGGGCCGGCGGAATCGCCATCGCCAATGATGCTGGCGAAGGTACCCTGCAAGCATCCGGCCATGCTGACATACATCATGTCGAGGCCTCCTATGGTAGCCACACACCACATTAGCGACCGCGAGCCATACTTTGCGCCGATGTCATTCAGTCGGGCGGCGATGGTCTCCAGGGCTTCGTCCCAAGATATGCGCTGCCACTTTCCCTCACCCCTTTCCCCGACGCGCTTCATGGGATACTTCAGCCTGTCCGGGTGGTATACCATCTTCATGGAGGCAAGCCCCCGGGCACAGATGTGTCGGTGCCTGGGATCTGGCATGTCGGCAGGCTCGACCTTGGTGAGCACCCCATCCTTGACATGAGCCAGCAGGCCACAGACCATACCACACGCCGAGTGGCATACAGTACGAACTAGCCTTTCTCCCTTTTCGGTTGTTTCCATATATCCTCCTTCGGGTCATTTATTCCCGACTTCTGCCGAGGTAATCTAACCTACGCCAATAGCAGCGCGGTCACCGCCATTGTGTCAGCATGCCTATATTCCGGCCTCTTGTCATAGAGGTCGGTCAGGCGCAGTTGGGACGGGACAACAGGAATTCAGATTGAGCAACAACTTGTGCCGCGGCGAGCGCCATCCCTTGAGCCAGTAATCTCCCTGAATAGGGCCCAACACCTTGGCTCAGGGCCCCAGTCGGCAGCAGGTAATTCTTGATCATAGGAAGTCCTTGACCATGGCCCCCATGACTGCGTGTGACCACTCCGCTCCGCCATCTACCAGGAACAGCCTTCCGGTTACCCAGTCGGAGGCAGAAGAGGCCAGATATAGCGCTGCCAGGGCTATATCGTCGGGGGTGCCCATCCGATTGAGAGGGCTCAACCCCGCCAGTTGGTCTTTTATCGGCTCGAAAATGGGAGCATTTGTCTCAGTCATAATTGCCCCCGGAAGGATGGCGTTTACCCGCACATAGGGACCAAGCTCCCAGGCCAGGGTCAGCGTGAAAGAGTTCACCCCCGCCTTGGCCGCCGCGTAGGCAGACAGGCCCATGGCGGGCACTTGAGACTCTCGAGTCGAGATGTTGATGATACAGCCCGATTTCTGCTCCAGCATGAACCTGGCGACGGCTCTGCTGCTGAGAAACATGCTGGTCAGGTTTAGTGACAGATCGGCCTCAAGAGCGCTCTGGGTCATTTTCGTCACTGCACCGAAGGAGCCACCCCCGGCATTGTTCACCAGGATGTCGATGTGGCCCAACTCCGCCGCGGTCTTCCCCACCATTGCCTCCACCTCCTGGCCGTCTGTCACATCACAGCGAATGGCCAAGGCCCTGCGCCCCATAGCACGGATGGCATCTGCACTGGCCTCTATTTCGCTCGCCGTCCGTGAACAACAGACCACGTCAGCCCCTGCCTCAGCAAAAGCCAGGGCGATCGCTTTGCCGATTCCCCTTCCTGAGCCGGTGACGATCGCCACTTTGCCGGCCAAAGAAAACCTATCCAGTATCATCTCTGCCTCCTCTCATCGGAACCGCTCATGAAAGTGTTTGACGTACAGCCTATCGACTGCCTCGTTCGTGCACCTCAGACTTTGATTCACCCGACGAACCATGCGACCGAGACGTTTGGGCCCCATGACTTCCCCTATCTAATGAGTCCCCTGCCCTCCAGGTCGTCCGTGATATCGTCCAGTCCCAGCTCCTCAAGCTTCTGCCGGGTTTGGAGACCGGTAGCTACATCCCATCCCCTGAGCAGATAGTACTCGTCTTTCATCTTCCCAAATTCCTGTCTGTCCACCACGGCGCCGACTTTCGATAGGACTTCGCCGTTCTTGCCGGGAACGAGGCACTGGAGATCTGGAAGATGCCCTTCCAGGGGCGTGGCGTACCAGTGATCCGGCAGCGTGTCATTCTCTCTGCCTCTATGGCCTTCTCTGGCGAGGATAGCCCTTTGCAGGTTGAATACCCTCTCGCCGATACGCCAGAGTTCCTGTTCGTCGATCTCATTCCCTGTGACGGCGGACAATATCCTGCTTTCCAGCCCGGGATCACCGACATGGTCTTCACTGTCCCTGCTGTCCATTACGGGATACAAGAAGTCACAAAGAATAAGACATTCTTTTGCATATTCTCGATCCTGGATCATCTTGGCCGCCAGTGCTTTACCTTCGGAAGTGGAGAAATCGGCAGCGGCCTCGCCTCCCCAGAACCTCTTGGCGATGGCTCGGGCGACATCGCTGCTAACGTGGGCCCCTTCAACCTTGTTGACCCAACTGACCCACCGGCCCACGACCCCTGATACCTCGTGCAGCATGGACATGGGCTCTCTCGGTTCGACGGCCGACAGAAGTGCCGTGGTGACATATTGTCGGGGACCGTAGGGGTCGTTGCGGGTGATGAGGTCTCTCACTCCACCTCCGATGGCCTCCGCGGCCGCCTCCATTCCGTGAGCCAGGACCTCCCCGAGGCCTTCACGCAGGGATATCATTTTGATCAGAGCCTCGACGAAGTCCAGGCTGCCCAGCTTAGACATAGGGAGCCCGATGCTCTCCTCGGTGACGAGGCCGGCCTTGTAGCACCGATCCAACCAGTCGAGCGTATCCTGAAGAGCCACCGTATCAAGACCGTAGTCATCAGCCAGCTTGTTGGCGTGGAAGGGGACATCATTCTCCTCCCCATAATAGCCCAGCGACCACAGCAGGTAGAAAAAGCGGGACTGGCACATGTATTTGCCGGCCTTGCCGTTTTCCGCCGTATAAGCGATTCTGAGGCAGTCGCCAAGGCAGCCATAGCAGGGGTCCTTTCGTGCCTTAGGCCCGCTGTACCGGAAATCCATGCCCCACATTGGCACGTTACCTCTCCCCAGCCCTCGGAAGTACCTGGTGAGTTCCCGCAGCCTGTCCGGTTGGGCGACCTCGAGTCGCTTCCGGCTGCCCTTCACTGCAATCGCCTTCAGCCGCTTTGACCCCATGACGGCTCCCAGACCCCCGGAACCGCTGGCATCGTTGTCCGCCAGCAGACTGGCCGCAGTGACCATGTTTTCACCAGCGGGGCCAATGGCTACCACCCTCACGGAATTACCCAGTTCACTCTTCAGGATTTCCCGGGTTTCCCGAGCGCCTTTGCCCCAAAGGGCCAAAGCGTCTTTCAGTTCCACCTGGTCATCGTGAATGAAGAGGTAAACGGGTTGATCGGACTTGCCCTGAAAGCTGATGGCGTCATAGCCGGCGAACTTGAGTTCAGCTCCCCACCGTCCACCCAGGTTGCAGTAGCAGAACTCCTCCCGGCTGGTGGCGGCTGATTTGCCAAAAACGCCCCACCTCGATCCCGCCAGCACCGGCACTCCGGCCAAGGGACCCAGAGCGAATATCAGCCTGTTTCCCTCATCGAAGGCCCCGGCCTCGGGAGGCACCTCGTCCCAGTACATCTTGGCGGCAATGCCGCGTCCCCCGAGGAACCTGCCAGCGTAGTCTGAGGTGGAAAGCTCAGTAGTGCGTCGTGAAGACAGGTCCACCCGCAGAGTCCTTCCAGCATGTCCGTACACTTTCATCTGCTCCCCCTTAGGCGGTCTCCAGTATTGTGGAGACGTGGTAGCTGCTGCGCCGCATCACCCCAGAGTTGACCGGTCTCCTAGGATGTGCAGCGTCGATTCCTCCTCTTTGCCTCCTGGATTTCCAAAGGGATGCCTAGTGGCGTGATGACATGGAGTCATTGTATAGAAAAGGGAGCAGGCGTTCAACCTGTTGTACGCCTTCGGCCCCGGCTGGCGGCAGTACTAGTGGGAGTACCATCGAGCACCAAGGGCTTGCCGTTTGCCGCTAGGCTGCCACTCGTCCCCCACTGCGACAGAGTTGAAGGTCGGAGCTGTGGCGGTCATCAAGCCGGAGCCGTACGGGGACCGCCCAATGACGCCTGCCGGCTTGAATGGCGTTTGCAGGTCAGGGATGGAGATACGCGCCAATCAACAGCCTGTCATCCGCCTTGTCTCAATGTCCGGTTGTCCCCTTTTCTGGTCTGCAATCTCCTCCCGCGTTGCCTCCAGGCCACCCACTCCAAAGCGGAGTCGTTTCGGAGCACAGCACTATTCAGGCATAATCCAAGCCATGGGCGTCCCCGTTTTGGAGCGGAAGTTGTATGGTGGGCACAGCCCACCCT
>JAUWXW010000023.1 GCA_030616195.1 Chloroflexota bacterium
GAAAATCTTCACTAGATTGTCACCGTTTCTTAACCCCGGATTTACCTGGTTTTTACCCCATCGTTTACTTTGTTTACCTGGATTTTTACCTTGAAGTGATAACATGTAAATAGCCAGAAGGAATTCAAAAGGCAAAGATCAAAATTCAAAATTAGATTCTTGGACTTATAGTTTTGAGCTTTGAACTGAGTCGAGAATAACAGGCAGGATTATCAGACTGCCTCACTACAAAAGGGGAACGGGGAGATGGTTAACAGGCTGAGAAAACTAGTTGCCGAAATCGGATGGTGGGCCCAAGTGGACGAGAGAAAGAACTTTTAGCCTAGTATTCACCCTTGCCACCTACCTTGATTTTAAGAAACTAACCGTTACCGATCGTCCCACTGGAAGCTAAGTACTCCTCTGGAGTCTTTACAGCAAGGGAAGTCTTGCCCACAAAATGCTTTGCATTCCAGGTGATGAAGGTCTCGGCCTCCTTAACTTGCTCCACCAAATCCAGAATTAGTGAATCACCAAATGCGATGGGTGTGTGACACATGCGCTCGAAAGGGCGATTGAACACAAGCGAGCGTACAAAACTGTCTGCATCCATACCGCGGGCCTCTGGCCAAATGATTGTTAAATTGTAGGCATCCTGCAACCAACTGCGCCATTCTCTCAGCCGAGCAGGGTTCACATTGAAACTGATCTTACCTAAGAATTCGATAACTGAATAAATGGTGATTGCTCCCCCACTAGCTTGAATGGCTGAGAGAAATCGCTTGTTTATGGGGTATCGATGATCACGCCGGAATCTAAACTCCAAGACAAATACATCGGTGTCTATGGTGACCACGATCGTCCTCTTAGAGATTCCATCTCGCCATCAAAACTGCCTGCCTCGATAGAAGCAAGCAATGTTTGAATCTCTTCTGCTAGCCGTACCCCAGCAGCTATAGCAGATGGGACTCGGTTAGGGTATTCTAATCGAACACCTCTGCCAAACCATACTTCATTACGCCCCCATACTTCCACGTCGCTTGGTAGAAAAAACGGGCGCCCCGATAGCCCATATGGTGTGGGCTCTAGCGTTAGTGTCTCTTGCTTCATTTCCCTAGCTCTTTCGCATTCATAATGGCCTATTCTTTCTCTGAAAACTCATTGTATTGCCCGCACTTTGGGCAGCAAACCACGATATTTCTGATTTGCCCCCGGCGCACCTTCTCCGCTAGAATACCTCCACAGTTCCCACATATGTAGTCTACATCCCCCTCACCCCTGAAGACAGGACTAACCTTGGATTCTATCACCGTGCGACTGCCCTCGCGAGGTTTAGGAATGATGCTTAGCTTTATTTCCATTAGGCAATTCCTTAGTCTTTCATGCTAATCTTTGCTACATTTTTGCAAGCAGTGGAGCTGGTGGGACTCGAACCCACGACCTTCTGACTGCCAGTCAGACGCTCTCCCTCTGAGCCACAGCCCCGTACCAGTGTTAATTTACCAAAAAAGGATGCTGGAGACAAGGAGCCGTGATTCTGGATACCAGAGGTTCGTACCGGACTGACAAATTATGGGTAAACGGGTTGCAAAACAACAGGATTCCTCGTATAGTAGTCCTTCGATTACAGGTTAACTCCCTTCCCTTCGAGGGGTAATTGTGGTAAAATACTACGATAGTAGGTAGATATGGCAAGCAGATTTGAGAAGTTTTCTGAGCGGGCACGTCGCTCCCTGACCTATGCCCAGGAAGAAGCGCAGAGGTTCAATCACAACTACATCGGAACAGAGCACATCTTGCTCGGGCTAGTGCGCGAGGGTGAGGGTGTTGCTGCCAAGGTGCTCACCAATCTCGGCGTCAACCTGAATAAGGTACGCGCCGCAGTAGAATTCATCATCGGGAGGGGGGAAAAGACGAGTTCCGGCGAAGTGGGGCTCACCCCTCGGGCGAAGAAGGTTATAGAGCTTGCTGTAGATGAAGCACGCCGCCTGAACCACAATTATGTTGGCACCGAGCATCTCCTCCTCGGCTTACTGCGCGAAGGCGAAGGGGTAGCCGGCGGAGTACTGGAAAGTCTGGGCATTAACCTGGAGCGTGCCCGTGCCGAGACTACCCGCATCCTGAACCAGAGCACCGCTCAATCTCAGCCTGGAGGCCGCCCCTCCAGCCGCACTCCTACTCTTGACCAGCTAGGTCTGGATCTGACCGCTATGGCTCGGAGTGGGAAGCTTGACCCGGTGATCGGGCGGCACAAGGAGATCCAGCGGGTAGTCCAGATCCTCTCCAGACGCACCAAGAACAATCCTGTCCTTATTGGCGAACCCGGGGTGGGAAAGACTGCCATCGTTGAGGGGCTTTCGCATCGCATAGTGAGTGGTGATGTACCTCATACCCTGCAGGAGAAGAGGGTAGTCTCCCTGGACATGGGAGCTCTGGTGGCTGGCACCAAGTACCGCGGCGAATTTGAGGAAAGGCTGAAGAAGGTCATCGACGAACTAAAAGGCGCTGGAAACTGCGTGCTATTCATTGATGAGATGCACACCATAGTCGGTGCCGGCGCTGCCGAGGGTGCCGTTGATGCTTCCAATATCCTTAAACCCTCCCTGGCTCGAGGAGAGCTGCAATGCATCGGAGCTACCACCCTTGATGACTACCGGAAGCACGTAGAGAAAGATGCTGCTCTGGAGCGCCGCTTCCAGCCTATCCTGGTAGAAGAACCCACTGTAGATCAGACTATCGACATAATAGAGGGCATCAAAGAACGCTACGAGGAACACCATCAACTGATAATAAGTGACGAGGCAGTAAGAGCCGCGGCAAACCTGGCGGCAAGGTACATAGCTGACCGCTACTTACCTGACAAGGCGATTGACCTGGTGGATGAGGCCTCCTCCCGAGTGCGCCTCAGGGAAGGAACCGTTCCTGTCGGCTTAAAAGAGACAAAAAAGGCTCTGGATAGCGTGCGTCAGGACAAAGACACAGCCATCGGCTCACAGCAATATGAATATGCTGTAGAGCTGCGCGACCGTGAAGTCCACCTCACGGATAAGATTAAGGAACTGGAAGAAAACTGGGAAGCTGAGATGAGCCGGGACAAGCCGGTGGTAAGCGAAGAGGATATCACCGAAGTGCTAAGCATGTGGACCGGCATCCCGGTGTCCAAGTTGGCTACAGATGAGGCGACACGTCTGCTGGACATGGAAGAGGCTTTGCATCAGCGCATTGTATCTCAGGATGAAGCTATTAACATTGTTGCCAAGGCAGTGAGGCGTGCTCGTACCGGCCTCAAAGACCCCAGACGTCCTATTGGCAGCTTCATCTTTCTCGGACCCACCGGGGTGGGCAAAACGGAGCTAGTCAGAGCTTTGGCCGAGTTTATGTTCGGCAGTGAGGATAACCTGATCCGCCTTGACATGTCAGAGTTTATGGAGAGGCACGCCGTGGCTCGTCTGGTGGGAGCTCCCCCTGGATACGTAGGCTACGATGAGGGCGGGCAATTGACGGAAGCGGTAAGACGCAAGTCCTACTGTTGTATTCTCCTGGACGAAATTGAAAAGGCTCACCCCGACGTGTTCAATATACTGCTGCAGATCTTCGATGATGGCCACTTGACCGACGCCAAAGGGAGAAGGGTTGATTTCCGCAACAGCATCATAGTCATGACCAGTAATATCGGCGCTGAACTGATTAAGAAGGATGCAGTCATGGGCTTCGTCAGCCGCGTCGATGAAACGAAAACGAGACAACGCTCCTATGAAAGGATGAAGGAGAAACTCCTGGAGGAATTGAAGAAAACGTTCCGGCCGGAGTTCCTCAACCGTCTCGACGGGGTAACGGTATTCCACCACCTGACTAAAGAGCACATCCGTCAGATCGTTGAATTGATGCTGCGTCCAGTCAGATCCCAGCTAATTGAGAGGGGTATCGGACTGGCAGTAACAGAGGAAGCCAAAGACCTTCTCAGTGAAAAAGGCTATGACGAAACGTTTGGCGCCCGTCCATTGCGACGGGCCATCCAGACTATGATTGAGGACCAACTGTCCGAGATGCTGCTGCGTGGCGAGTTTCAGCCAGGCGATACCATTTGCCTCGACCGTGACGGTGACGAGATTAAGGTGCGCTCGAACGCCCCGGTAGAATCAGCCTCTTAAGCAGGGCAGATAGCGAAGGGAATCTAAAAGGGGAGCCCCAAAGGGTGCTCCCCTTTTTCAAGGGACAGACGGTGACTAAGTCCTACAAAACGCTCTTTGTCTGCCAGCAGTGTGGTAAAGAGAGCCCCAAATGGCTGGGACATTGCTCCGATTGCCAGGGGTGGAACACCTTTGTGGAAACGCAAGTGCGTACCTCCAGAGGTGCTGGTACCTCGCCATTTCCAAGCCAGAGCCCAGCGCTTGAGTTGTCTCAGATAACCGTTGAAGACAACCCGCGTCTTCTCCCCCCGTCCAGCGAATTCAACCGGGTGCTGGGAGGAGGGATAGTCCCCGGCTCCTTGGTTCTCATCAGCGGCGACCCCGGGATTGGTAAATCAACCTTGCTCCTTCAGGTGTCGGCCGGGATCGCCCAGCAGGGGAAAAAGGTGGTCTATGCTTCGGGCGAGGAGTCGTCATATCAGACACGAATGCGAGCAGACCGACTGGCCATCAAGGGTGAGGGGCTTTACCTCCTTGCCCAGACTGATTTGGAGGGCATAATCCAACAAATGGAGAGCATAGGGCCTAGCCTGGCGGTCATCGATTCTATTCAGACAGTCTATCTCAGGGATTTGGAGGGGGCACCGGGGAGCATCTCCCAGATAAGGGAATGCACTCTGAGGCTGATGCAATGGGCCAAGGTGTCCGCTGTTCCTCTACTTGTTGCCGGACATGTAACCAAGGAAGGGGCTATTGCTGGGCCAAAGGCTTTAGAACACATCGTTGACGTGGTCTTGTATCTGGAAGGTGAGTCCTTCAGCGCCTACAGGTTGCTGCGCGGCATTAAGAACCGCTTCGGGTCAACCAATGAAGTAGGTATCTTTGAAATGGGAGAACACGGCCTGGCAGAGGTAGAGAATCCGTCCCGGGTCTTCCTGTCGCAACGGTCACAGCAACCGGTGGGCTCAGTGGTAGCAGCTACTCTAGAGGGGACCCGCCCCCTGCTGGTAGAGATACAAGCGCTGACTAACGTCACCAGCTTTGGCTTACCTCGACGCACCGCAAACGGAATAGATTTGAACCGTCTGCAGTTGATTATTGCCGTGCTTACCAAAAGGGCTGGGTTGCGTTTGTCTAACCAGGACATAATTGTCAATGTGGTCGGCGGCCTAAAGATCAGTGAGCCAGCAGTTGACCTGGCTGTTGCCCTGTCTGTCGCCTCCAGCTTCAGTGATCGAGAAATGGACCCCAATCTGATAGCCCTAGGGGAGATAGGACTAAGCGGCGAGGTAAGAGCTGTTTCTCAACCGGAACGCAGACTTGTTGAGGCAGTGAGACAGGGCTTTACTCGCTGTATCGGGCCCCAGGCTTCCTTGAATAGCCTTACCCCCCCTCGGGGAATGGAGACCATAGCTGTTAACTCACTGGGAGAGGCGCTGCGGGCGGCGCTGAAAAGCAAATCCAAACCAGGTATGTAGGGGTGGCTGTCTCTGTCCGCCCCATCAGGGCCGACCAAGACAGCCTGTCCAAAAACCGGGTAGGTTGGAGCATCTGCTCCAACCATGCGTAGAGCAGATGCTCTACGCTACCCTATTTTGTTCAGTTTTCGGATAAGCCCCAGAGTTCGGCCCCTACTTCCAAGGTTGGCGAATTTCGGTTAAACTTAAGGCAACACCATGAAACTGGGCATTCAGATCGACAAGCGGTTTCAAGAATTCGTGAGGGAGGAATTTGTGCGGCAAGTGGTGGAATGCTCCCTTTCCACTCTAAGTATTGGTCCTGAGGTGGAGATGGGCTTGCTTATCACTGATGACGAGACTGTACGGGAACTCAACAAGGAGTATCGGGGGATAGATGAGACCACGGATGTACTCTCTTTTGCCTTGACGGAGGGAGGGGCCGACACCGATTCCCCTGTCTTTGTCACGCCCCCTGATGGTCTCCTTCATCTGGGTGAGGTAATCGTTTCCTATCCCCGGGCCGTAAGGCAAGCCAGAGAAAACAATCATGCCATTGAGAAGGAGGTAGCCCTGCTCGTTGTCCACGGTACGCTGCATCTTCTAGGCCATGAGCACGACGAGCCAACACGGGAACAGGAATTGAGGGCGCTACAGGAAAGGATACTGTCTGAGGTTGAGAGCGATTTGAGAAGCGGCCAGAATGGAGAGCAGTGATGGAATCCCAGGTTTTCTACCGTAAATGGCGTCCCCAAACGCTAGCTGAGGTAGCAGGGCAGGATCAGGTCACCCATATCCTGCGTAATGCTCTGGAGACTGGACGACTGTCCCACGCCTATCTCTTCTGTGGCCCCCGAGGCACAGGCAAAACCAGTACCGGGCGGATTCTGGCCAAGGCGGTGAACTGCCTTACCAGCGGCAAGGGGGAGCCTTGTAATACTTGTGACATGTGCCAAGCTATAACCCAGGGCCGGGCCTTGGATTTAATAGAGATTGACGCCGCCAGTTACCGGGGAATCGATGACATTCGACAGCTCCGGGAGAGGGTCAAACTGGCTCCCAACGTGGCTCGATATAAAGTATACATAATTGATGAAGCTCATGGGCTCACCGCGGATGCCTCCAACGCTTTGCTCAAGACTTTGGAGGAGCCGCCGCCTCATGCCATCTTTATCCTGGCGACTACCGAGCCGCACAAGATGTTGACCACCATCCTGTCTCGCTGTCAGAGGTTCGATTTTCGCAGGCTCTCCCATGAAGCTGTCATCTCTAAACTGATGCGCATCTGTCAGGAAGAAGGTATCTCTATTGAGCCCCAGGGGCTAAGGCTTGTCGCCAAGAGTGTTTCCGGCAGCCTTCGTGATGCTGAGAACCTGCTGCAGCAACTGCTGGTGTACTACGGAAACCAAATTGACGTTCACCAGGTTGAGGATATGTTGGGCGTTACCACTGACTTCCGAGTCAAGGAGCTGGTAGAGGAGATTGCTAACCAGGATGTCGCTGCCGGGCTGGCTACCATAAACAGCGTTGTCAGTGATGGCCTGGACCTCCTACAGTTCAACCGGGGTTTGATGGAGTATCTGAGAAACATGCTATTGGCCAAATCCGGAGCAGAAGCCGCACTGGACCTTGGCGCAGAAGATGTGGCCGAGATAAAGGAGCTGGCAGGCAAGGTGTCGATGGAAGATATCCTCAAAGCACTCAAGCTTTTTGGGCAGGTTGATTTCCGTTTCAGAGATTACTCCCCCCTGCCACTGGAGCTAGCACTGGTGGAGTGCACTTTGCCCCAAGGGGAAGGGACATCCCCTAAGAGAGAGGCTGTGCCAGTTAAGCCGGCTATTCGTAGCAAGGAGGAGACTGCCCCGAGCAAGCCGCCTGTGCCCGCAAATGGCGAGACTGTTGCAGCCGAGCCCGTTGTGCCTGCCGGGGAAGTCGAGCCAACCCAAGAGGAGGCGGCTGTTCCTACACCGGATGCCGGTCTGGAATATGTCCGTTCCCGGTGGAATGAGTTCGTGGACACCTTGCGAGGCGTCGGCTCCACCGGCAACCTGGACGCCTACTTGAGGAGTGCTTGTGAGCCAGTCGCCGTCGAAGATGATACACTGGTATTGTGTTTCTATTTCCCCTTCCACAAGGATAAAATAGAGGACCCCAAGTATCGGCGTATGGTAGAGCAGAAGCTGGGCGAGAAATTCGGCAGCCCTAACAAGATACGCTGTGTCCTCCGGCCGAAGGCCGGGCAACGGGCCATGGAGGGACATCTGGTCAGGGCGGCTCTGGAAATGGGTGGCAGGGTCACCGGTGTGGTGGAAGGCCCGAATCTCACAGGAGGAGAAGAATGAATAAGCAAATCATGCGCCAGGTAAAGGAGCTACAGGCAAAGATGGCCAAAGCGCAAGAAGAGCTGGGCCAGGCTCAAGTAGAGGCGAGTGCCGGTGGAGGAGCAGTAACTGTGGTTGTTGACGGGCACCAGAACGTCCTGTCGGTAAAGATTTCTCCTGACGCAGTTGACCCGGAGGATATAAGCCTCCTGGAAGACCTGGTGCTGACAGCAGTCAACGAAGCTATCAAGAAGGCCCAGGAGTTGGCCCAGGATCGGCTTGGAGCGCTGACCGGAGGCCTCAAGATTCCGGGGCTAATGTAAAAAAGGCAGGTTAGCTTTGGGTTTTGACTCTGTTCCCACCGCGCTGCCGATGGCCCGCCTGATCGAGGAGCTACATAAGCTGCCCGGCATCGGCCCCAAGAATGCTCAGCGGTTGGCTTATTTTCTGCTACATGCCTCCGAGGAGCAGGCCAGAGCTTTGGCTGAAGCAATCGTGGCCGTAAAAGAGAAGATTGTCTTCTGCTCCATATGCCAGAACATCACCGAAGCTGCCCCCTGTCCTATCTGCCGGGACGACGAGCGGGACCACAGCAAAATCTGCGTGGTGGGAAAACCCCTGGATATACTGCCCCTGGAGCGCACCCGCGCATATGACGGCTTGTATCATGTCCTCCATGGTGTCATATCTCCCATGGAAGGGGTGGGACCTGAGGATCTGAGAATAAGGGAGCTGTTGGACCGTCTCCAGGGTGAGTCGGTGCAGGAGATCATCTTAGCTACCAATCCCAATTTGGAAGGTGAAGCCACAGCGATGTATCTCCAACGCCTGATAGTCCCTCTGGGGATAAAGGTTACCCGCCTTGCCAGAGGACTTCCCTTCGGCAGCGACCTGGAATATGCCGATGAGGTCACCTTAACCCGTGCCCTAGAGGGAAGGCAAGAGATGTAGATTCCCCGGTTTTGGGGGCCGCCCAGTAGCTATCCAGTCCGGGAAGAGAAGTCCTACCCCGAAAATAGCGATTGAAATTTCCAAGCATAGGGCAGGTCTCCATAGGCGACTCGCCCGTGGCGAGGGCTCTGTCCCCTGCCGACCGAGGCGGGTGGCGGAGCACCCGCCCTACGGCAACGGGGCAATCGCTGATTTTGGGTCCTACTCTCCTGCTTCCCAGGCCAAGCAAAAGGCTGCGACCAAAAGCCAGTTTCCTCCGAGTATGAATACCTGAAAGAAGGCCTTGAATCACTGTGAGTACGACAAGACTTTACAATACCGAAGCCATCGTTATCAGAAAATCCGAGCTGGGTGAGGCAGATAGCATCCTCACCCTTTATACTCCCCATCTTGGCAAGATTAGAGCAGTAGCCAAAGGGGCACGGCGCCCCAAAAGCAAAATAGGCGGACACGTTGAGTTGCTCGTCCACAGCCAGATGTTGCTGGTCCGATCCAGGAGTCTTGATATCATCTCCCAAAGTCAAACCATCGAGAGCTTCCTGCCCTTACGTGATGATCTGAAGGGTACCTCCTCGGCCCTCTACGTTGTTGAACTGGTCGATCGGTTTACTGCCGACGGGCAAGAAAACTACCCCCTCTTCAGGTTGCTGGTTGACACACTGCATTGGCTATGTCGGGCTCGTCACGGGGAACTCGTTCTCCGCTATGTTGAACTCCATCTCCTTAAACATCTTGGCTACCAACCCCAGCTTCAACAATGTGTGGTTTGCCGCTCCCCCATGACGGCTGGCGATAATTACTTTACGCCCAGCGGTGGTGGTGTGGTTTGCCCCAGTTGCTGCCACCAGGAACCTGTCCTTTATCCTCTTTCCCTCAATGCCCTAAAGGTGCTGCGTTTCTTAGAACGTAGTGACTACGCCCAAGTCGATCGACTGCGGGTAAGCCCTGAGCTTTCCTCGGATTTGAAGCGTCTCATGCAAAAATGTATCCGATACCTCCTGGAGCGAGACGTAAAATCAGCAGAGTGGCTGGACAGACTGGAAAAGGAGGAGTTTGGCCAGCCGATGCCTTGAGGGACGGGGCTGATATCGAGTATGGTTGTAATCACAATAATAATCAAACATGCAACGCCAGCGAGAAAAGGAGCCCCATAAATGAAAACAAGAATAACCGAGTTGCTGGGGATAAAATACCCTATCATCCAGGCACCGGCCAGTCCAATAGCAGGCCCCCTTCTGGTAGCGGCAGTATCCAATGCCGGTGGTTTGGGAATCTTGGCCTCAGGTCGGATTACTCCTGAAGAGATAAGAGAGGATATCAGGGCTGTTAGAGAGCTGACCGACAAGCCCTTTGGGGTAAACCTTACAGCAGGCACGCCAGGTTATGAAAAGCTGGCTGAAGTGATGATAGACGAAAGGGTGCCTGTAATCTCCCACGGCAGGGGCAATCCGAAATGGCTAATTGGGGCGACTAAAGGGCATGACACCAAGATTATGGCCATGATAGGAGCCGTCAAGCATGCGGTCAGAGCGGAGCAAGATGGCGCTGATATCGTCGCTGTAGCCGGAATGGAGTGCGGAGGTCATGTCAGTAACGTTGCAACTATGGTTTTACTACCACTTGTCGCCAGCAGTGTGAAGCTTCCCGTGGTAGGTGCGGGAGGTTTTTGTGACGGCAGGGGACTGGTGGCAGCTCTGGCGCTGGGGGCTGAGGGCATCGCCATGGGCACCAGATTTGCCGTCACCCAGGAGAGCGCCATGCCCTCGAACATAAAACAAAGGTATGTCGAGACAAGTGAAGCCGATACCGTGGTCACCACTGCAATTACCGGGAAGGGGGTGAGGGTTCTCCGCAATAAACTGACTGACATGCTGGAGGGGAAGGGGCAAAAGTTGTCCTGGAGAGAAAGGATAACCAGCACTTTGGAAATAAGGAGGACGCTAGGAGTCTCCTGGTGGCGGTTCATCATCGGTGGCTGGAGAATGAAGAAGGATTATGAAGCTTCCTTCTCAGAACTGAGTATTCTGGCCGCCGGCGCCATGAGGGTAGAAAAGGCTATGGTAGAGGGTGATGCGGACTTTGGGGCCATGGTCTCCGGGCAGGTTTGCGGCAGAATAGACGACATACCCACTGCCGGGGAGGTAATCGACCGAATCATAGCTGAAGCTGACAGCATCCTGGAGTCGGTAAAAGACAAGGTGCTCTCCTGAGAAAGGTTCCACCCCCCAGGGCCGATACAGAGTTCGGCCCCTCAACCGAATGGGTAGCCTGGAGCATCTGCTCCAGGCAGGGTTGGAGCAGATGCTCCAACCCACCCCGGTTTTTGGACAGGCTCTCTCCCTCCGCCCTCTATTGGGGGCGACACACCATGTTGCCCCCAATTCCGATGTGCCCACGCATCAAGGATGCTCATCAACTTGAAACAAAAAATCCTGCCCCTTCCACTGCTTATATGTGGAAGGGGCAGGCAATCTGAACAGCTTGACCTAACTTCTCCAGGAATCTTTGCCCCGGTTCAGCCCTCCAGTTTGAAGATATTAATGGCGTTGTCCCGAAGAATCCT
>JAUWXW010000137.1 GCA_030616195.1 Chloroflexota bacterium
CCGGGAACGGAGCAAAAGGAAACCAGACAGCACTGCTGGCAACGGGGGTGCTTGCGGCAGATATCTTTGCCATGGCGAACAAAGAGAGCGTGATATTCATTAAACAGTGATGCATCGTGGGGAAGGTGCTGCATGAAGAGACCTTGAAAGGCAGCATAGCTATTAGTCCGAGGTGCCAGGCCAAGGCGGCCCATAATGCGGCGAGTATAGGCATCGATGACGAAAACAGGTTTGTGAGCGGCGTAGAGAATTATTGAATCCGCCGTCTCTTGCCCCACACCATGAACAGAGAGAAGCTCTTGCCGTAATAGGGGGATGTCCAAGGCAAACAGCCTGTCCAGGTTGTCATCGTAGCGCTCACCCAGCCAGTGAACAAAGGACTTGATTTTCCCCGCCTTGACATTGTAGTAGCCTGAGGGGTAAACCAACCCAGCGAGTTCCTCCACAGCAAGCCGACGCAGGGCGCCGGGCGAAAGCACCCCTCCTATCTTCAGGTTGATGACAGCCTTCTCTACATTGCCCCAGGCTGCCGACTGGGTGAGAATGGCACCGATAATAACCTCGAAGGGGCTATCCGCCGGCCACCAATGCTGAGACCCATAGCGATCAAGGAGGCGATGGTAAACATCCAACAGCGTACCGGTCACAGCCTTGTTACCCATAGAGGAACGGTGGCATCAGCGTCAGCTCCGGGGAAATACGACTTGATATCTATTATCGGGGTGCCGTTGATAGCATCCAGCCCCTTTACCTTGAGAACATTTCCGCGGCGCTCCATAAGTCTGACTATACTTACCCCCACCGGATTCGGCCTGTAGGGCGCGTGGGTGGCAAACAACCCCACCAGCGGAAGGTCCTGTCTCCCCCGAGGATGCAGCTTAGTGGGCACACCTCTCCCCGGAGGGACTTTGTGCATCCAGAATACCACCATAATGTGGGAAAACTGCTCCAGGCCTTCAGTAGCCTCTTCCAGACCGGCATCCAGGATAAGCTCCGAAACCACTTCCTTCCACCCCTCCATCATTGGCACATTGATGTCATTCCTGACGTGGCCGATGGGCTTCACCACTATGCTCGAATCGGTTTCCTGCTGCATTTCTGTCACCTCTCAGCCTAGCTTTGACAACTCAGTACCTGGATCAAATGACCTAAACCTGCCGTAGAGCGAACACGTATTCCTTCCACCCCCAGCGAAGCAATCTGAATCCCATTGCGGGCCAAGTGGGACACCTGACACCGACCAAACACGCCCTGTAGCGCGACCCTTTAGGGTCGCCTTTTGTAGCGAGGCTAAAGCCTCGCGCTACGTTGTCGTGTAGGGACGGCCCTGCCCACCCTCCCTTCGAGGCCACACGGACTCCGCCCCCTACAGTCGCTTCCCTTTTCTCCCTTCCTACTCGCAGCGCAACGACACAGCGGCTGTACAATGTTCCTTCTACACCAGATTCAGAGCGTTCTATGTAAATTTGCGATTGCATACTCGGGTCTAAAGATAAACTGGCACCTCATCACCTAGCTTGACTTCCCCCGGGCTTACCCTACAACGATAAGCATAGATACCAACTCCCTGAAGTCGAGCTGCTCGCAGAGCACGTCCAAATTCAGCATCAACGGCATCGTTGGGCGAGAAGCCTTCCACATCCTGGCGCTGAATCACAAAGACGATTGCTGCCGCATAGCCATCCCTTTTTGCCCCGATCAAACTGTGAAGATGCCTCCTGCCTCGCAGCGTGGGAGCATCAGGAAAGAGAGCCATACCCCTGTGCGCAAGAGTGACCGACTTCACCTCCAGCAAGCACTGCGAATTAGAGTTGCCCAATAGAAAGTCGAGTCGGCTCCCCCCTCGGGGTACCTCGCGCCGGATGGAAGAGTAACCAGCAAAGGGCGGCAAAGCTCCTTGACGTAGGGCCTCATGAACAACTTCCCCGGGGACACGAGAGTCCACCGAAACAAACGTCCCATTTAAGTTGGTGACCACCAGGTCGTACCTTGTTCTTCGGAATGGGGATGATCTCTCAGCCAGGAACACCATCTGCCCGGGGAAGAGCACACTGTCCAGCCTCCCTAAATTGGGAAGGTAAGCAGCCTCCCTGCCGCCCGACAGATTCACCAGACAAGTGAACCGGTTCTCTCTGGCGACAAAAGTTGCTTCCCTCAGATGGTCGGCTATTTTCATCCTGACAACATTCCGACGTCACGTCAGTTGGGGGAAGAATCGCCTATTGACTCTTCCCCCGACAAATAGACCATAGTATACCGTAGCTGCCCGTGAATGCCTTATATTGGGACCCGCGCTAGGCCACCGCTTTCTTTACCCTGCATAGAAGGGCTTTAAGCTCTGGATAGCCTGATATCGGATCACGATTTCGTATATCAGTCAGGACATTGGCATTGGCTTGCGCCCAGCCGTGGGGAATGCTGACCACTTGAGGTGCGATATCCTGGGTGACTCTGGCCTTCATCGTTATGCTCCCTCTTCTCGTCTCCACAACAATCTTCTCCCCGTCTACGATGCCATACTTGCTGGCCGCGCTGGGATGAATCTCGGCCAGAGGTTCAGGAACCCTGCGGCGCATTTGGGTCATGTTGCGTAGCTGGGAATGGGTGTATTCCCGCATTCTTGCCCCGGTAATTAGAATCAACGGATATTCCTTAGCCACCTCAGGCGTCCTGACCGGGCTCTGACTGGGCTCCCGGTGGGTTGGCATCGGATCAAAGCCCGCCTCCTCCAATGTCTTAGAGTAGACCTCAATCTTCTTCGATGGTGTTCTGAACCCGAAGGTTTCCCGCGCATTGTAATTTTTGGCGTCATAGTAGACGCCGCACGGATTTTCCTTAAGCTGTTCCAGAGTAACGCCGCTGGGCTCCAGGAGATGTGCCACCACCTCTTCATCTGTGTCCCAGGGGAAATACCCACCCAATCCCATTCTCCGAGCCAGTTCAGTCCAGAACTTCCAGTCAGCCCAGGCTTCACCAGGTGGTTCAATCACTTGCTTTCGCAGCAGTACATAGGGTAGGCCGGCGTTTATCCCATAGACCATCCCCAACCCCATTTTCTCCAGAAAGGTGCAAGCCGGGAGAACGATGTCGGCCATCTCGGCGGTCTCGGTCATGAAAGGAGTGATCACCACCAGCAAGTCCAGCTTGTTCAGCGCTTCGGCTATCTTCTTTGAATCTGGCAGGGTAAGCGCCGGGTTGCCCCCCGTTACTATCAGAGCCTTGATGGGATAGGGTTTCTCACTGAGCACTACCTCAGGGAAGACCACCGTCTGACCGTAGGGAACCGCTTTCCCCCCAAGCTTGTAGAATATGGGGTATTCAGCCCCGCCTATGGCTTCCTCGTCCACCGGTAGCCTCAAATCGCTGAGGCGTATGAGCGGGGTCATGGCCCAGCCGCCCGGCACGTCAAGGTTTCCGGTTACCGCTTGCAGGATACACAACAGACGTTCGTTCTGCAGTCCATTCCCGTTCTGAGCCAGGGAACAGGTACCCGGGATAATGCATGCCGGCTTGGTGGTGGCGAATATACGGGCAACCGTTCTGATGTCGGCGGCCGGAACCCAGGTTATCTCCTCCACCTTCTCCGGAGTGTACTGCTTAACGTGCTTTTTCAATTCCTCAAAGCCAACAGTCCACTCCTCAACAAACTGCTTGTCGTAAAGACCCTCTGATATGATGACATTCAACATGGCCAGCCCTAAAGCAGCATCAGTCCCCGGTCTGATCTCAAGGTGTATGCCCTCTTTGGCCAGTGGCGTGCGCCTGGGGTCTATGACAACTAGCCTTATTAGACCCTTATCCACTGCCTGGTGAATGTGGTCAGCCCACATCCAGCGTGATTCATCCGGATTATTGCCCCAAAGCACAATGCATTCAGCCTGTAGAGGGTCTTCGCTGGTGAATCTCCCAAAGGTCATCAGGTGAGCTACAACCCGGATGCGGAAGCAAAAGCTTTCCACGGAAATCAGATTAGGGGTGCCGTAGGCCCCCTTGAACCGCTGGGTAAAACTGGCCAGCTCAATATTCTCCACCGCCATGGAGCCGTTGAAAATGGCTAGCGAGTGAGCACCGTACTCTTCCTTGATTTTCGTTAGCTTGCTGGCTATGGTGTCCAGCGCCTCATCCCAGGAAATCCGCTTCCATTCACCCTTCTCTTTCTTCATGGGATACTTAACGCGGTCTGGAGCGTTGGCAAATTCGACCAGGTTTTCCCCCCTGGGACACAAACGACCTTGGTTCAAAGGGTGCTCAGCCATCCCCTCCACCTTAACCAGCCTGCCATCCTCAACATAGGCGTCTATCCCACACCCCGCAACACACAATATGCAATCGCTCTTGATCACCTGGCTATTACCCGGCGAAGGACTGGGAGTTGTCATCGAATACCTCCTTATTCGTCACTCAATGCAAAGACCACAGCCACCTTTACGGTGTGATGTCTATTGGTGAGTGTCAGGTCCCCACACTGACCTCCTCAATTGAAAACACCAGAGCCATCTTTACGGTGCAATGGTAAGGATTTTCCTCACCTCCTCAGGATACCTGGCAATAACCTGGAGCTCGTCATCGGTAAGGGGAAGTTGATTGTGAGCACTGGCATGACGAACCAAACGCAGGATATGCTCCGCCTCCTCTTTGCTGCCGAAGGTGACGCCCAGCCCGCGATATACGTACTCAAAACCAGCCAGCCCTCCAAACTCACCAGTAGTGATCACCCTTCCTCTGGGAGGCACGGCTTCCAGGTCCAGGCCAAGAAGTTCGTGCCCATAAAGCTCATAATTGCGGCGGTCCTTGAGAGCACCGTCAGCATGAATGCCTGCTTCATGGGCGAAGGCGTTCGCCCCTACTCCCGGCTGGTTGATAGGTATGGGAACGCCGAAGGCATAAGAGACGTAGCTGGCTAGCTTGGCAGAAACCTCAAGGTCCACAGGATCGCCGATCCCGTAGCTATCCATCCCCCGACCAAATTTCAGAGCCAGAATACAACTGAGGAGGTCTGCCTGCCCCGCCCTCTCGCCCAGCCCATTTACCGCGGTATTGATATAGGCATCAACCCCGGCATCAATTGCTCCCCTGGCACCAGCAACGGAGTTAGCCACCGCCATGCCTAGATCGTTATGGCAGTGCAGCTCAACGGGAATCGCCGCTTGCTCTGCCAGCGCTTTCACCCGCTCATAGATAGAGGTCGGCGTTTCGTAGCCCAGGGTATCGCAATATCTAACCCGGTCTGCCCCAGCCTCTTTGGCTGCTTGAGCAAACTCCACCAGGTAGGCCAGGTCTGTCCGAGAGGCATCCTCAGCATTCACCCCAATGGTAATCGCTCCGTGCTCTTTGCCGTAGGTTACCGAAGTCACCATCTCACCACTCACCGCCCCACGATCCAGCCTGCCACGAAACTTATGCACAATCATCTGGTCCGAGGTAGATATGGAGACGTTTAGAT
>JAUWXW010000232.1 GCA_030616195.1 Chloroflexota bacterium
GTTTTACCCAGTTCCTTATCTTTGCCTCTTGTAACCTGAAGAGCGTCGTAAACATGAGGCTTGTCGATCCCGGGTACGTCAAGCTTTTCTGCCACAGCGCCAGTTGACACGATGGCGACATCGTAGCCCCCTTTTACAATAGTATCAGCGGTGGCTTCCTCCTTCACAACCTGAATGTTCAGTTTCTTCATCTGAATTCGGTAGTAGTCCAGCAGGAATCGGATGTCCGGCTTCACTTCCGGATCCCAGCCTGCTTGGATCAGGGCACCGCCCAATTCTCCTCTTTCGTACAAGGTAACGTCATGACCCCGCAGGGTAGCCAGACGAGCCGCCTCCATTCCGCCGGGGCCTCCGCCAATGATGGCCACCTTCTTCTTCTCTCCCAAGGGAGCAATGCTGCGGATGAGTTCGTAGCAAGACAGCGGATTCACTGAACAAGAGGGCCCCCGGAAGGAAAATGGGGTTCGACCGGAACAGCCATCGTTGCATCGTATGCAAGGAATCACATCCTCCGGCCTACCTTCCGTTAGTTTTCTACCCCAATGGGGGTCAGCCAGGGAGGGACGGCCAAGGGCTATGAAATCAGCCTTCCCCTGGCTTAATATCTCCTCTGCAAAGGCAGGAGTAGTAATTGCGCCGGTAGCGATAACGGGAATCCTGACTCCAGACCTTTTCTTCACTGCCTCGGCCAGATAAACGTTGAAACCGAGCTTCTGGTACATCGCGGTGAGCATCTTGTGCATGTACACGCCGTTTCCCCCCGAGACATGAAGGGCATCGACGCCCACCTCTTCCAGCCTTTTGGCGAAGACGAGGGTATCATCGATGGTAATCGGTGACTCCGGCTCATAGTCTGTCCCGGATATCCGTATGGTCACGGGGAAATCAGGCCCGACGCTTTGCCTAATAGCCTGGACGACTTCGAGGGGGAAGCGCATCCTGTTCTCCAGTGAGCCTCCGTACTCGTCGGTTCTTTTATTGTGGTGGGGGGACAGAAACTGGGTGATCAGGTAGCCGTGAGCGCCGTGGATTTCAACCATGTCGAAGCCGGCCCGCTTGACCCTCTCAGCTGCCGCGGCGAAAGCTGCAAGGATGGCAGAGATTTCCTCATGGCTCACTCCCGTGACCGGAATGGAAGGCAAGGGTCCCATTGGCGACAAGTCGAGGAATCCGTCGGAAGGCCCAAGGAAAGGGGGCACGGGAAGAAATGCCATCGCTCCGGCGTGACAGATCTGAACGGCGCATTTCGCCCCCCAGTCGTGAATACTCTGAGCCAGCAATGCCAGACCGGGCAGGCACTCATCGTCGTAGGCTCCCAACTGATCTCCTATTGATTTGCTGCCTGTCTGGTCTATATAGGTATACTCGATGATGACCAATCCAGCGCCACCCTTGGCTTTCTCTGCATAGTAGGCAACCATCCTCGGTGTAACAGAGCCGTCCCTAGTTGCGAAACCGGTCCACATGGGGGCTGTCACGATCCGATTTCTGATTTCGATCTTGCCGATGTTTGCCGGGGACAATAGATGGGAAAACTGGTTACTCATTTTATACCTCCCTCTGTTCTTCATGTATTGGTTTGTCGTATATTAAGAATAAGGCGTTTCGTCTTCCAATGGAAAGAAAGTCTTTGAAGTTAGTTCCTGGCGTCCGGTTCGTGGACGTGACCAGCCGCCACACATTATACCACTTGCCAACTTAGAGTCGCTGGCGTTAGAGCTGGCTGGATAGTCTCAGCAGCTGATCATTCCATCTGCTCCAAATTGAAGTCTTTGTGGAGCGGGGGTGAATTGGGGGTTGGGCGTGTGTGAGGAGGGGTACCCGTTTTGGAGCACCTTCTTGCGCCGACTGTTTGCAGGGTGCCACACAATGGAGTTGTGGCTAAGCGGGCGATTTGGCCCAATAAGAAAAGGGGCCACATCAAGTGACCCCTCATTCCAAGCCTCCTATTGTTAGGCTTTCCCGATTCTGAATACCTTTGTCCCACACTTGGGACATGTGCCGCTTGTAGCTGGCCTCTTGTTCTTTAGGGTGACCTTCTGGGGATTCTTGATTTCCACCTTGGCCCTGCACTTAACGCAATAAGCCTGTGCCATACCTTTCTGCCACCTCCTTTGTAGATTTAGGCTGAGACTATCACATAGCTGATCGTTCGTCAACAGGTTGTAAGATAGGCGTGCATTTACGTCAGATCAGCCAGGAATTTTGCAGCATCGAAGGTGTTTGGAAGAGGCTCTGCCTCCATCCCCAATTGTTGCAGGGCACGGTCACGCACCTTCTTCAAGAGCTTGTCTAGTTGCTCAAGCTCCTGACCAGACAGAGCTGCTTTCAACAGCTTACGTGCCTGTCCAAGCCCAGCTTGTCTTGTTTCCTCCAGGGAGTCCTTCCCCTTTGGTGTTGCATTGATGCGAACCACCCTCTGGTCTTTGGCGCTCCTTGTCTTCTTGATCAGACCAGCTTTTCGCATCCGACTTAACTGGGCAGAGATGCTGTGCTGCTCACGAAACGTGTAGCTTGATAGCTGACCAGGAGTCAGAGACACCTTGCTGGCATCCAAGACCCCCAAGACATCAACCTGAGCGATGGTGGCATCGTGCCTGTCCAGTTCCCGCCCCAACGCCTTTTCCACGGCTTCCCATGCCTGGCGCAACCGCACCCACGTCTTCAAGGCATCATCGGTAAGTTCCCAGTCATACATTGTGATCCTCCTTTTCGCTTGGCATTTTGCGAACCCTGAATTGGACCAATCTGCTGTGACTTATCTGATTCTGGCATCTGACATACCATCCGTCAAGCTCATGCAGTCCCGTCCACCGTATCTGTGTTTTCTGCCATGTTGGATGCGGATATTCGATAGACAAAAGTGGCCCCTTTGTCTTGCAGCTTGCCGAGATTGGTGAACCCCAGTAAGGCAGTTGGAGTTTTCCGGGCTTGGGTACTAGACAAAACTTCGGAAAGGCTTACGACGAGAGCCCTCGTTCGACGAGGGACGAGGTGGTGCTCGAAAAGGGACTGAACAATCTAGCGTTTCGTTCAGTTGGAGGATGTCACCCCCAATTCTCTTGTGGCCTTACACCTGACACGGTCCTGGGTTTGTGGTAAAACCCACGACAGTAGGCAAAAACACAAGGAGGTCACGTGGTATCAGAAAGCAAGGCAACAAGAGCACGGCGTTGCCAGGAGCGCCAAGGAGTCTCTCGCCTTGGCCCCAGGCTCCTTCAAGGGCAAGAGCAAGGAGTCACCAGGAACACCCAGGACTGGGAGCAAGGGGTTCCCAGAAACCCCCGATGGTTTCCCAACAACCCGTGGTAATGCAACCTTG
>JAUWXW010000183.1 GCA_030616195.1 Chloroflexota bacterium
CCTGACCATCGCCACCGCGTGGAGCACTGCTCGGTCTGTCCTCCCCGTCTGGTGCAGCGGCTAGGAAATATCCAGGCAGTAGTAGTAACCCAGCCATCTTTCATCTATTACAGTGGCGAGCGATACCTGGCCACCGTGTCACCTGAAGATCTAAACTGGCTCTATCCTGCTGGCTCGCTCCTGAAGAGCGGTCTAAGAGTAGCTGCCAGCTCCGATGCACCGGTAGCGCCGGTCAACCCTCTGGTGGGTATTTATGCTGCCGTCGCCAGGACTGCCGAGACAGGCCAGACCCTGCTGCCTCAAGAAGGCATTTCAAAGCTAGAAGCGCTCCAAATGTACACCCTGAACTCAGCCTATGCCTCCTTTGAAGAGGGAGTGAAGGGTTGCATCGCCCCCAACAGGTTTGCCGACCTGGTCGTCCTCAGCGAGGACCCGACAGACGTACCGGCAGAGGAGATAAGAGAGATCGAGGTAGCCATGACTATTATCGACGGAAAGGTAGTATGGCAGAAGTGAAACAGAAGGACTACCAGGCCGCTGTTGACTACGTGCTCAGCTTCGCCGATTATGAAAGGCTGCCGCGTTCGGCAGTAGTGTTTGATTTGGCTCGCGTCGAGGCCCTGCTAAGCAGGCTAGGCGAGCCGCACCTAGCAGCGAAGTCGGTTCACGTAGCCGGTACCAAGGGGAAGGGAAGCGCCTCAGCCATGATTGCCAGTGCCCTGGCTGCCTCAGGCTACAGGACAGGTCTTTACACCTCCCCCCACCTGCTCACCATAAGAGAAAGGATACAGGTTGATGGCAAACCTATCCTGGAAGGGGAGTTCGCCGACGTGGTTGAGAGGTTGAAACCCGAGGTTGAAGCGGTAAATCGCCTCGACATTTCGGGCGAGCTGACCACCTTCGAAATACTCACCGCCCTGGCCTTTGTCTATTTCAAGGAGATGGTGGTGGATTTTCAAGTTATGGAGGTAGGACTGGGGGGACGCCTTGACGCTACCAACGTAGTGAAGCCAGAGGTATGTGCTATCACCTCTATAAGCCTTGATCACACGGAGGTCTTAGGTGATACCATTGCCCAGATAGCTGCCGAGAAGGCCGGCATTATCAAACCGGGCGTTACGGTAGTTTGCGCCCCCCAGCTTTCCGAAGCAGCAGCAGTAGTTCAAAAGGTGTGCCTGGAAAGGGGGGCCAGGTTGATCACGGCGGGAAAGGAAGTTACCTGGCAAAAGAATAGGTTCAGTGATTCAGGCCAATCCTTTCACCTAAAGGGAACGAGAGATAACTACAACCTCACTATTCCGCTACTCGGTGAGTACCAACTGGAGAATGCTGCTGTCGCTGTGGCTGCTTTGGAGGTCCTGGCTGACCAAGGGGCCAGCGTTTCGCCCCAGAGTATCGCCACAGGCCTGTCGCAGATTCGCTGGCCAGGGCGTCTCCAGATTCTGCAACGCAACCCCCTGTTCGTTGTCGATGGGGCTCACAACGCTGACTCCGCCATGAAGTTAAGGGAGGCCCTCAAACAATACTTCGATTTTGACGACGTAATCTTCATCGTCGGCGCTTCTCAGGACAAAAACGTTGCCGGCATAGTGGCCGAGCTTTCCCCACTCTCCAACAGGGTCATTGTCACCCGCTCTGACCATCCCCGTGCAGCAGCTACCTCCACACTGGCGGCCGAATTCTCAAAATGCGACATAAAGCCAGAAGTAACAGAGGATACGTCTTCAGCCATAGGACTGGCTCTAGCCAAAGCTAAGCCAGGCGACCTCATCTGTGCTACCGGCTCGATATTTGTAGTGTCCGAGGCAATAGAGCACTTCGAAGCGACTGAGAAATAAGAAACACTGGTGCGGCCTTGCCCGTGCGCGCCCAGCCGCCACGGCCCCTCCACCCCACAACCGCCCACCTTGCCCCCGCTACGTCAAGGTTGACACCTGAAGACGGCCTATTCTATACTGTACCCAGCGCCAAGTTCACCACTAATAAGAGGAAATGCGTGCTGTCGCGTACGCCGAGATAACAGCATCGGGTGACAGACATCGCACCAGTCCAGATTAGGCGACAAATCAGCAAAAGGAGGTGTTTCCATGGTACAACCGGCACCAGCATCGCCGATGTTCTGGAGACTGAATGCTGACGTATACCGGCTGATGGGCATGAAGTGCCCTGATTGCGGTCATATTACCTACCCGCGAAGCAAGATCTGCCCTGAATGTGGCAGCTTTAACGTCGAGGATTTCAAACTCAGCAAGACAGGGACGGTGCATACTTTCTGCATAAACTGGACGCCACCCCCAAATCTTGAACCTCCAATTGTCAACGTTATCGTGGACCTGGACGGTGGCGGCAGATACCAGGGCATAATTACCGAATGTGCCGATCCGGAGAAGATCAAGATAGGCACCAGGGTTGAAATGGTGCTCAGGAAGGTAATGACTGATAGAGGGTTGAGAATCTACGGCTATAAACTCAGATTGCCGGAGGAGGATTGAGATGAGAGGTAAGGTTGCTGTCATAGGAGTTGGCATGATCCCCTTCGGGGAACTTTTCACAATGAGCTTTTTTGAGATGGTCCAGCAAGCCTATATGAACTGCATCAACAGCGTGGACAAAGGGATCGACCCCAAGGACATTAAGGCGGGCTGGTTTGGACAGTGGAGCGGCGGCGGCATGATCGGGCAAGGTGCTTTGTGTGGTGCCTCGCTGGCAAGCATGATAGGTAACCTGGATATGACCATAACCAGGACTGAAAATGGCTGCCCTACAGGTAGCGATGCCTTTAGAAATGGATGCCTTGGGGTGGCTTCCGGCGTATATGACGTGGTTCTGGTACTGGGAGCGGAGAAGATGAGGGACAAGCCCGGCGTGGAATCTCTAATCGCCGCTGGTGGCGGCGGTGGAGGGATACTAGGCCTCCACCCTGCCTGGATGTTGGGAATGGGGGGGCCGGTGTTACAAGCACTTTATGCCACCAGGCAAATGCATGAATTGGGATATACTATGGAGGACTTCGCCACAGTGGCCGTCAAGAACCACTATAACGGAACCTTCTGCCCGTATGCCCACTATCGATTTCCGGTAACTGTGGAGCAAGTGATTCAGAGCTATACTGTCTGCTGGCCGCTCCATCTGCTTGACTGCTGCCCTCAGACTGATGGTGCTGCCTGCGCCATATTGTGTCGTGCCGATATAGCCAAAAGATATACCGACAAGCCGGTTTATGTCCTGGGGAGCCATACTGGCTTGGATCACAAAGATATGTGGAACAAGAAGAGCTTCATCGAAATGCTGCCTACAAAAAGGGCAGCCAAAGGGGCCTTCGATATGGCCGGTATCACGCCGGATGACGTAGACTTTGCCGAGGTCCACGACTGCTTCACCAATACCGAGCTAATGAATATCGAGGACATCGGGTTCTGCAAGAAGGGTGAAGCTGCTGGCTTGCTTAAGGACGGCTATTGGGATCGGAACGGGGCAAAACCCATTAATCCCAGCGGTGGCTTGAAGGCGCATGGTCATCCCATAGCTGCCACCGGCTTGGGACAGATCTGCGAGAACTTCTGGCAACTGCGAGAGGAGATGGAAGGAGAGAGGCAGGCGAAGCTTAAGAACGGCATAGCACTGCAGCACAATGTAGGCGGGGACGGATTTGGTGTTTCTTGCGTCAATATCCTGGGCCGTGAGGCATAGTCTATTCAAAGGAGGCAATTATGGCTGGCATTGTAGGATACGGAGTTTACATCCCCCGGTACAGGCTGAAGCAGGCAGATGCGGCCATCCCCTGGGGAGGTTTTGCAGCCGGCGAGAAAGTGGTTTGTGGGTGGGACGAGGATGTTGTTACCATGGCTGCTGAAGCCAGTGAGAAGGCAGTTAAGCACGCCGGCGTTGACCCGGCACAGATCGGCGCCATATATTTTGCCACCACCTCTTCGCCATATATCGAGCTACATGTAGCGCCTGTTTTAGCTGAAACACTGGGGCTGCATCCTGAAGCAACCATGATAGACTATTGTGGCTCTCTTAATTCAGTTGCCATGGCACTCTCAGCATGTCTTGATGCCATAGGAGCCAAGAGGATCAAGTGCGGGCTTGTTATTGGCACCGAAAACCGGGCCGTTGGCCCGGGCACAGAGGGGGAACAGACTTTTGGTGCCGCAGCAGTAGCTCTCGTCGTTGGAAATGAAGACACCATAGCTGATTTCGAGGGCACCAATAGCTATTCAACCCTGTTCATAGATAGATGGCGGGCGGTGGAGGGCAAATCGGTATCCAACTATTATGATTATAGGTTTGCCCGCGAATTCGGCTATCAAAAACATGTCGGCGAGGCAGGCAAAGGCCTTATGGC
>JAUWXW010000159.1 GCA_030616195.1 Chloroflexota bacterium
TCCTGGTATGGGCTAGTGCTGGTCATCTGATCGCCATTGGCGGTGGCGGGTCTGCAGGCTGGGCCAGGCGACTGAGCGCTCAGACCGTCCAGATACGGATGAGGTTTCGGCACCCCACAGGCGAAAGTCGTCATTAGAAAAGGGACCAGAAAGTCGGGGAAACGCTAGCGACTTACAGCCTTGAAGGCCGTTGTGCTCACATAAGGTCCTGTTCGCTGGCTTCAATAGCCCGCTGTAGTTCGGCACTGAGCATCGCTGGCAGCCCCTCAATGTCTACCCTGAGGAAGCCTCTGACTATGGTGGCCGTAGCCTCGGCCCGTGTCAGTCCCCGGGCCATCAGGTACTCTACTTCCTCCTCAGCAATCTTGCCCACAGCAGCTTCATGGGACAGGTCGATGCTGGCCAGCGTGCCCTTTAGTTCCGGTACGGCGTGAATCACACCTTTTTCGTGCAGAATCAGGCCACGACACTCTAGGTGCCCTTTGACTTCAGGAGCGTTGCCTTCTATATGGCCCCGGGCAACAATCTCTCCCCCGGTTGTAATAGCCCGTGATATTATCTCGGTCCTCGATCCTTTGGCATTGAGGAAGACCACGGAGCCAACATCCATCACCGAGTTAGGAGCGGCGACTAGAACGCTGTTAAACCTGACGGTGGCATTTTCGCCCACACACTTGGCTGAAGGATTGGTCTGTAGTGAGCGGACCGGCTTCATGATCACGTAATTGCTCAGGAACACCCCATCCTGCTCAACGATAACGCTGGTACGGGGACGAACTGCTATCTCCGGGTTCCAGTTGTGTATCATGGTGAAGGTAACCTTAGCCCCTCTCTTTATATAGAACTCGGAAACTCCCAGGTGCAGTCCGTAGTCCTTTTCGGAGGCCGTGGTACATCCGGTGATAATGTGGAGTTCAGAGCCCTCTTCGGCAATGATGATATTGTGAACATTCTGAGCTAGCCTGTTCTTGGCTAGGTAGAGGCAGGCCTGAACTGGATAGGTGATCTTGTGACCAGGCAGGGCTCTGATGAAATAGCCATCGCTCTGACCGAGCTCGACATGGGCGGTATATTTGTCACTGTCCACAGCTACTGCTTGCCACCAGTAATCAGGCAGCCAGTCGTACTTCTCCAGAGCCTGGCTGGTAGGCATTAGCTCTATACCCTCTTGCCGGCTTGAGCTGTGAACTGGGGTGTTATCCATCTGGATGAAGGTTCCTGATCTTTTGCCTACGTCATCTAGGCTAACCCCCGCTTCCAGCATTCTTTCTTTGGCATCGGCAGGAAGTTGCGATGGGTCAGCCTGATATGGGTGTTCCTCGGCTGAGCCAGCATAAGTATCTAGGTCTATGTCCTCACCAAGAGCTGCTGCTTTGTCTGACGCTGCTTTGGCCCTCTCTCTATGTGTCTTGGAAGAATTCATCTCAGGCACTTGGCACACTCCTTGTAGCCCATTTCTTTAACAGTTGCCAGGATCTCACGAGGGTCTCCTTCACAGCCAATCCTGCCGTCAAGCATGACATAGCCGGTGCGGGCATTGACATAGTCCAGAATATGACCGGTGTGGGTGATGATAAGCCCCGCGCACTTGCGGCTACGCATTGGGCAATCCTTTTCCAGCAGCTCATTTATCAGTTCGCCTATGAGGGCGATGCTGTCCAGGTCAACCCCAGACTCAGGCTCGTCCAGTAAAGTTAGCTGCGGCCTTTGAGCCGATAGCTGCATTAGCTCAGAGCGCTTTATCTCACCTCCCGAGAAACCATAGTTGATGTCTCTATGTAGAAGCTCGGTCATATTGGCTCTCTCGGCCAGCCTCCCTATGCGTGCTTCAGCCGCCCGGCCTTTCATGGAGGCACCAACCATATCGTGTGTCTTTACCCCACGAACCACTGGAGGACGCTGGAAGGACATACCGATTCCCAGGCGGGCTCTCTCATCTATAGGTAATCCAGTTATGTCCTTGCCTTTGAAGATGATGTTGCCCTTAGTTACGCGGTACCTGGGGAAACCCATTATCGCCATGAGGAGGGTAGTCTTGCCACTGCCATTAGGACCGAAGAGAATATGTGTCTCCCCAATTCCAATTCTCAGATTTATATCGTGCAGAATTTCCCTACCGTCTACGGCTATGGTTAATTGCTTTATCTCCAGCATCTTTCCTGCCTCCAGAATTCCTGGTGCTCATTCAACCACGCTTTGAAGAAGGATGCTCTTTGCTGATGAACCGATCTGCCGGCTTACCAAGATGTTAGTGGTAGTTGACTAGAATTGGGTGACCCCCTGGAAGTTCCTTCACTTTACACCATCCTGCCGATGCGAAGTCCGTCGAGGGTGGAGTCCAGCATCTTGCGGGGGGCCAGGGCCTGCCCAACAAGGTAGAGTTCGGGTACCTTGCCCTTGAGGGCCTTGTACAGGCTATCGTTAGCCACGCCGCCCAGGGCCAGCACAACGCTGTCCACTTCTTCGATGGTGCGCTCCTGGCGAGTGAGGATGTTGGTGGCGACCACAGTGTTCTCCCGCACGGCCTTTATCTGCATACTGTTGGTGAGCGCAACCCCCTTGATGTACAGCCGCGATAGCACAAAAGCGAGAGTCAGTGGCTCTATCTGGAAGCCCGCTATCGCCCCCCACGGTACGAGCACCTCTACCTCACAGCCGCGGTCGGACAGGAAGTCAGCCGTGGTTAGGCTTTCCATTCCGCGGTCCAGGGCAAACAGGACGACCCTCTTGCCCGCCTGGGCCTTGCCCGATAGCACGTCTCGGGCCTGCACTACGTTGGGTTGCGTTGCGCCAGCGAAGGTGGCTGCGGCCGGCAGTCCGCCGGTGGCCACGATGATCGCATCCGGGTTGACCTCCTCGATGGCCTTCTCATCCACTGTGCAGCCCAGGTGGACATCGACCCCCAGCAGCTTGAACTGGTACTCGTAGTAGCGCACCGGCTCGGCCATGTCCTGCCTGCCGGGGGCCTTGGCGGCGATCTGGAGCTGGCCTCCCAGCTGCTCATCCTTCTCGTACAGGGAGACGGAGTGGCCTCGCAGTGCCGCCACCCGCGCTGCCTCCATGCCGGCGATGCCTGCGCCGATGACCATGACCTTCTTCTTCACCGGGGCGGGGGTGATCTCCAGCTCCTTCTCCCGTCCCGCGCTGGGATTGATGGCGCAGGTGATGGGGAGGGTCTCGTATATACGGCCCCAGCAGCCATCGTTGCAGCCGGTACAGCGGCGAATCTCGTCTAGCCTCCCTTCCCGCGCCTTGTTGGGCAACTCGGGGTCGCACAGGTTGGCGCGGGTCATCCCCACCATGTCTGCCTGATTCTTGGCCAGGATCTCCTCGGCCACCACAGGGTCGGTAATGCGGCCGACGCAGAACACCGGCACGTCCACGACCTCTTTGATCCCGGCGGCCAGGTAGACGAAGGGGCTGCCGGGCATGTACATGGGGGGGATGGGAGCACCGCCGGCGCCAACGGTGACGCTAACGTAGTCGAGCTTGCCAGGGGCCGTTAGCTTGGGCACAATTCTTTTCATGTCCTGGAGGCCTAGGCCACCTCTCTGGAACTGGTCGCCGCTAATGCGCAAGCCCAGGGTAAAGTCGGAGCCGACAGCAGCCCGCACCGCATCGATCACCTCGAGAATGAAGCGAAGGCGGTTCTCCTCGGACTCCCCGTATTCATCGCTACGCTGGTTGGTGCGACGGGACATGAACTGCTCGATCAAGAAGCCATGGGTGCCCATGAGCTCTACGCCGTCGAGGCCGGCCTCTCGCATTCGCCGCGCCGAGTCGCCAAACGCCTGAACTATCTCCTTGACCTCTTCAACCTCCATGGCATGAGCGGTCTCGGCGTGGAAGGAGCCGGGGTTGGCCCCACTGGACCACAGGGGCAGGCTGCCCTCTCGCGCGCCGTAGAAAATGCTGCCCGGGTGCCACAGTTGGGCTACTAGCTTGGCCCCATGCTCGTGCACGGCAGAGACGATCCGCCGGAAGGGCTCGATGCATGCGTCCCTGTAGGCGTGGATGACGAAGGGGTCGGTGGCAGCGGTGGGGTGGACGGCCTGGTCCTCGGTGACGATGAGGCCGATGCCCCCTTTGGCCTTCGACGCCCAGTAGTTCAGGTGCCGTTCGGATGGAAGGCCTCCCTCGGCGAAGCCGGTAAGGTGGGCGGTGCTGAGGATGCGATTGCGGACGGTGAATGTGCCGATCTTCAGTGGTGTGAAGAGGTGCTTGAACTGTACTTGAGAGCTTTCTGGTGCGGTGGTCACTGCCTTCTCCCCCTTTCTGGCCGGCTGGCGTCAGGCCCTCACTGTCGGGCTCACAAGCCAGGAGAGCGAACCAAATACCTCGTAGAACTCCGCCACGCCTTCGAGGCCGTGGGAGCGGCTAATCGGCTGATGTGTAGCCGATGGCATAGGCCAAGGCAATTGAGAAGGGAGAAGCAATCCTTGGCATGTTTGCCCGGCTATTCTTTCTCGGTTGGAGCGATATAGGCTTGTAGGTCGTTCTTGAACTCCTCCCATCTCTCCCTGCCGGTATCTTTGTTGGTCAATAGCCTGGTAATCCTTCGGCCCTCCGGGGTTACGCCGTCCAACCTCAAAGCCCGGCCACGGCTGACTTCCTTCATTTCACTTATTGTGCGAATCACTACCGGCCTGCCCCATGGCCCTAAGCCCCATCGCCTTAAGACGATGCCAGCGTCGGTGAGTGCTATCTCCCGCATATAACGAC